>JBKJMY010000099.1:0-15221 GCA_046596115.1 Arenimonas sp. | reverse complement strand
CCGCGAAGCGCACGCCACTGACGCGGGCAACGGTACCCGGGTGCGCACCAAGCACGGTGTAAGGGCGGACATGGCGACCTTCGCGCAGGGCGTGCAGATCGTCATCGGACAGTTGCGCCCCGAACGCGTAAGCGTCGGCAAGATCCTGCTCGCTGCCGTCGCTCCAGCGCACCCGCAGGCGATAGTTGAAGCGCTTGCGGCGGCGCGGGATGCGCGCCTCGAACAGGCCCTGCGGGTGGCGTCGCGATAGTTGCGCCAGAAGGGCGCCAGTGCCGGCATCGAGCACCGCGACCGCGTCGGCCTGCGGCAGCAGGGCGCGCATCCACAGCGCACCGCCGGCATCGGCATGCAGGCCAAGCACGGAAAACGGGTCGGCATGCCGGCCCGCCACAAGCGCGTTGACGGTACCGACGGCAATCACGGTCGGCGCCTTGCGACGCGCCACACACCTGGCGCCGCTGCGGTTGTCATCATCGGCCCGCGGGCGGTGCCCAGATGGTGTCGCGGTACTGGGCCACGGTGCGGTCCGCCGAGAAGCTGCCCATGGCGGCGATGTTCAAGCTGCAACGCGCCGCCCATGCGACCCGGTCGGCGAACAGCGCGTCCACCTGCGACTGCGCGGCGACATAGGCGGCGAAATCGGCGAGCAGCAAGTAGTTGTCCTGTTGCAGCAAGCCGTCTACGAGCGGACCGTAGCGGCCCTCTTCCTGCGGCGAGAACGCGCCGCCGGCGATCGCATCGAGCACAGAACGCAACACGCGGCTTTCTTCCACGTGCAGGCGCGGGTCGTAGCCCAGGGCCTTCACCTGGCGCACGTCGTCGGCACGCAGGCCAAATACAAACATGTTCTCCGGCCCCATCGCCTCGGCCATCTCGATGTTGGCACCGTCCCAGGTGCCGATGGTCAACGCGCCGTTCATGGTGAACTTCATGTTTCCGGTGCCCGACGCCTCGGTGCCGGCAGTGGAGATCTGTTCGCTCAAATCGGCGGCCGGCACGATCACTTCGGCCAGGCTGACGCCGTAGTTGGGCAGGAACACCAGCTTGAGCTTGCCCGCCGCACGCGGATCGGCATTGATGACGCGGCCGATGTCGTGTGCCAGCCGGATGATCAACTTGGCCGAGTAATAAGCCGAGGCCGCCTTGCCGGCCAGGATCACCGTACGCGGCACCACCGGTGCCGACGGATCGGCGACGATGGCCTGGTAGCGCGCCACCACGTGCAGCAGATTCAGCAGCTGGCGCTTGTATTCATGGATGCGCTTGGCCTGCACGTCGAACAGACTGTCCGGGTCGATGCCGATGCCCAGCTCGCGTCCGACCAATTGGGCAAGGCGCAGTTTGTTCTCGCGCTTGGCGGCCATCAACGCGCGCCCGAAGTCGGCGTCGTTGGCAAGCGGGCGCAACGATTGCAACTGGTCCAGGTCGCGACGCCAGCCGGTACCGATGCGCGCATCAAGCAGCGACGACAGCGCCGGATTGGCCTGCATCAGCCAGCGCCGCGGCGTCACGCCATTGGTGACATTGCAGAAGCGGTCGGGGTACAGCCGCGCATAATCGGCAAAGATGGTCTGCACCATCAGCTGCGAGTGCAGCGCGGAAACGCCATTGACCTTGTGCGAGGCGACGATCGCCAGCGCGGCCATGCGCACGCGGCGCTCGCCGGATTCGTCGATCAGGGAAACGCGCGCAGCCAGCGCTTCGTCGCCTGGAAAGCGCGTGCGCACGTCCTCAAGCAGGCGGCGGTTGATCTCGAAGATGATCTCCAGATGCCGCGGCAGCCACTGTTCGAACAGGCGCAGCGGCCAGGTTTCCAGCGCCTCGGGCATGAGGGTGTGGTTGGTGTAGGAGATCGCCTGCCGGGTAATCCGCCAGGCTTCGATCCAGGCCAGGCCGTGCTCATCCACCAGCAGGCGCATCAGCTCCGCAGGGGCGAGCGCCGGGTGCGTATCGTTGAGGTGGATGGCATTGCGCTTGCCGAAATCATGGACGTTGCCATGCTCGTGCCGGTGCCGGGCAAGCTGGTCTTGCAACGATGCGCTGACCAGGAAGGCTTCCTGCTTCAGGCGCAGCTCGCGACCGGCATCCGTGCTGTCGTCTGGATACAGCACCCAGTTGAGCGCATCGGCCGCAACCTGGTGCCGCGCCGCCTGCTGCATGTCGCCGTGGCTGAACGCGGCGAAATCGATCGGCTGCTCGGCGCTGGCTTCCCACTGGCGCAGGGTGGATACCGACTCGCCATGGTGCGCGGGGACGATGAAATCAAATGCGGCCGCGCGCAGGCGTTCGGCCGGGATCCAGCGGCGGCTGCCGGCCTCGTCCACGACCTTGCCGCCGAATCCGACGCGATAGTGGATGTCCGGGCGCGGTACGTCCCAGGGATTGCCGTCGCGCATCCAGTCGTCGGGCAGTTCGACTTGGCGGCCATCCTGCACTGCCTGGGCGAACATGCCGTAGCGGTAGCGCAGGCCATAGCCGAACGAGGGCAAGCCCAACTCGGCAAAGGAATCCAGGAAGCAGGCGGCGAGCCGTCCCAGGCCACCATTGCCCAGCGCCGCGTCATGCTCGAGGTCGAGCACGGCGGCCGGATCGCGACCCACTGCGGCCAGGGTGCTGCGCAGCGTGGCGTCCAGGCCCAGCGCGGCCAGGGCATTGCCCAGGGCGCGGCCCATCAGGAATTCCATGGACAGGTAATGCACCCGACGCGCCGTGCCGGCGTCGAGCAGGGCGCGGTCGCGCGCCTGGGTGGCAACCCAACGGCGCTCCAGCTCCATCCGGCAAGCCACCTCGGCTGCGCGCAGGCAGGCATCCCGGGTCGCGCCTTGGCTGGACTGGGCCAGTTCTCGGGTCAGGGTTTCGGCGAAGGCGGCCGCCAGGCGGGGGGTCGCCTGGGTGGCGTCGGTGTCGGGGATTGTCTTGGTGTTCACAGTGGCGGTCATTACTCTGCAATAGTGGGCGCTGTCGCTGGCATTCCGGCGGCGGTGTGGTCCACGGCGGGCGAATGGGTCGATTATCCCCGACGGGGCTGATTCATGTAGTTTAATTACGTGGGCCGGTTCACAGGACGCGATGGTAGCCGCCCACCAGAGGCCCCGGCAAATGTGCGTTCGCAGCAAAGCGCGATGCGCTCTTGTCGTTAAACTACATGGCAGCGACGGGAGGGTCGAAGATGGCTGAAGTCAATCTGTCCGGGATCGTGAAGGATTTCGGCCCGGTCCGGATCCTGCATGGTGTGGACCTGGAGATTCGCGATGGCGAGTTCATGGTCTTTGTCGGGCCCTCGGGCTGCGGCAAGTCCACCCTGCTGCGGGTAATCGCCGGCCTGGAGGACATCACCTCCGGCGAGTTGCGCATTGGCGGCCGCGTGGTCAACGACGTGCCTCCGGCCGAGCGCGGCATCGCCATGGTCTTCCAGAGCTATGCGCTCTATCCGCACATGAACCTCTACGACAACATGGCCTTCGGACTGAAGCTGGCCAAGGTGCCCAAGGCCGAGATCGACCGCGAGGTTCTCAACGCGGCCAAGCTGCTGCATATCGAGCACTTGCTCGAGCGCAAGCCCAAGGACCTGTCAGGCGGCCAGCGCCAGCGCGTGGCGATCGGCCGCGCGATCGTGCGCAAGCCCGAGGTGTTCCTGTTCGACGAGCCGCTGTCGAACCTGGACACCGCGCTGCGCGTGCGCATGCGCTACGAGTTCGCCAAGTTGCACCAGGACCTCAAGACAACGATGGTCTATGTCACGCACGACCAGGTCGAGGCGATGACTCTCGCGGACCGGATTGTTGTCTTGAACGCCGGACGTATCGAGCAGGTGGGTTCCCCGCTGGATCTTTACGAGCACCCCACCAACCTGTTCGTCGCCGGCTTCATTGGCTCACCCCGGATGAACTTCATTCCCTCGCAAGTGCTGGAAGCCGATGCATCCAGCGCGCTGGTGCGCTTGCCTACCGGCGAATTGATCCGCTGCAGCGTGGATGCCAGTGCCGCACAGATCGGCCAGGACGTCACCCTGGGCCTGCGGCCGGAACACCTGCGGGCGGAAGCCACCGACAACGCGATGAAGGTCCAGGTGACGTTCGTCGAATCGCTCGGCAGTTCGACGCAGGCTTACTGCGCACTGCCCGGTGTCGAGGAGGCGATCACCTGCGCGCTTCCGGGACAGAGCAGGATCCGTGATGGCCAGGCGCTGAGCCTGGGTGTGGATCCGGTCAACTGCTACCTGTTCGACGCCAGCGGGCGCGCATTCCAGCGCCTCGCACCCGCCGCCGCGCAACCGGTGAGCGCCGCATCGTGACTCCGGTGGGGCGCGGCCCGGCGGCGCGTTTGCGACCGTGCCCGACGCGCGCTGCGGCGCGACCACGGCCGCTGCTGGCCGGCGCCGCGCTTGCGTTGTGCGCCGCGCTTGCGGCACCGGCGCCGGCACAGGCCAACAGCCCGCTCAAGCTGCTGGTGTGGATCAATGGCGACAAGGGCTACAACGGCCTGCAGAAGGTGGGCGATGCCTTTGCCGCCGAATCCGGCGTGCAGGTCACCGTCCAGCATCCCGAGGGCGCGCCCGACAAGTTCCAGAGTTCCAGTGGCGCCGGCAAAGGCCCCGATATTTTTTGCTGGCCGCATGACCGCGTCGGCGAATGGGCGCGCTCGGGACTGTTGGTGCCGGTGCATCCACGGCAAAAGCTGATCGACCAGATCGATCCCTCGGCCTGGAAGGCGTTTCAATACAATGGAAAGACCTGGGGCTATCCGATTGCCATCGAGTCCATCGGACTGATCTACAACAAGGCGCTGGTGCCGACCCCGCCGTCGAGCTTCGACGAGGTGATCGCGCTGGATGCGAAATTGTCCAGGCAGGGCAAGAAAGCGATCCTCTGGGACTACAACAAGAGTTTCTTCAGCTTCCCGATGCTGGCCGCCGGTGGCGGTTACATCTTTGGCCGCGACGCCAAGGGTGACTACGACATTTCGGACGTCGGCGTGAACACGCCTGGCGCCGTCAGGGGCGCCGAAGTGCTCAGCGGCCTGATCCGCAATGGCCAGATGCCCAAGGGCGCCGCTTACGCCGAGATGGAAGGCGGATTCAGCCGTGGCGAAATCGCGATGATGATTTCCGGGCCCTGGGCCTGGGACAACGCCAAGCGCGCGCACATTGATTTCGGTGTCGCGCCGATTCCGAGCGTGGACGGCCATCCGGCAAAACCTTTTGTCGGCGTGCTCGGCTGCATGATCGCCGCGCCCAGCCAGGTCAAGGACATCGCCCGCGAGTTCATCGAGAACTACCTGCTACGTGTGGACAGCCTGAAAACGATCAACGCCGACGTGCCCTTGGGCACGCCGGCCAACAAGGCGTATTACGCCGAACTTGCTGCCGACCCGAACATCCGCGCAACCATGGAAAACGCGCGCCTTGGCGAGCCGATCCCGAACATCCCGGACACCGGGAAATTCTTCACCGCGATGGACGCCGCGCTGGAGGCGATCACCAATGGCCGCCAGTCACCCAAGGACGCGCTCGACGGCGCTGCTGCGCGGATCAAGGTCAAATGAAACCGGCCGACCTGCTGCGCTGGTTGCTCACCGCGGGCCTGGGCGTCGCATTGCTGTTCCTGGTGTTCAATGTCTATGCCTCGGGGCAGACAGCGTGGGCGCTGGGACTGTTGGTACTGTCGACTGCCGGATTCATCGTCTATCTGTCCAAGTCGGGCTTCGCCTGGCGCTACCTGTTCCCCGGCGTGGCGGGGATGCTGGTGTTCGTGGCATTCCCGCTGCTGTACACGATGCAGATCGGCTTCACCAATTATTCGTCGAACAACCTGCTTACCCTGGAACGCGCGCGTGCCTACCTGCTCGAGCAGACCGCGCCCGACGAAAGCCACACGCTGGCTTACACCCTGCACGCCGACGGCGACGAATACCGCATCGTGCTCACGCCACAGCACGAGCCCGAGGAAGCAGCCGATCCCGCGCGCAAGGCTGCGCTCGATGCAGCCACCCTGGTGTCGCCAGCACTCGCCCTGCGCTCGGCGCAGCCGCCGGTACAGACCCAGATGCTGCCGCCGGTGCAGGCCAGCTTCCACATCAATGCGCCGCTGGACCTGAGGCAATTGCTCAGCCATCGCGACGTGCTCATGCGGCTCAAGCTCAAGCTGCCCGATGGCCGCGTGCTCAGCTACGCCGGCGTGCATGCGTTCGGCCCGGTCAATCCGCTGTGGCGCGAAAACGATGATGGCTCACTCACCCTGGTCGAGACCGGCGAGCTGTTCCGGCCGAACATGGACGTGGGTTTCTTCGAAGGCAGCAAGACCGGCGCCCGGCTGCAGCCCGGCTTCAAGGTGAACATCGGCTTCGGCAACTACGTGCGGATGTTCGCCGATCCGGATTTCCGCGGGCCGTTCCTGTCCATCTTTGGCTGGACGCTGGCGTTTGCCACCCTGACGGTGGTGTTTTCGCTGGTCATCGGCATGACCTTGGCTGTTGTCCTCAACTGGGAGGCGCTTCGCTTTCGCACCTTGTACCGGACGCTTCTGTTTCTTCCGTATGCCGTTCCTGGCTTCATCTCGATCCTGGTGTTCAAGGGCCTGTTCAACCAGAACTTCGGCGAGATCAACGGCATCCTGGACGCCCTGTTCGGCGTGAAGCCGGCATGGTTCGCCGATCCGCTGCTGGCCAAGTCCATGCTGCTGATCGTCAATACGTGGCTGGGTTATCCCTACATCATGGTGCTGTGCACTGGCCTGATCAAATCGATCCCGGCGGATCTGTACGAAGCATCGGCGATTGCCGGCGCCAGGCCGCTGAGCAATTTCTTCAAGATCACCGCGCCGCTGATCGTCAAGCCGCTGATGCCATTGCTGATATCGGCATTCGCCTTCAACTTCAACAACTTCGTGCTGGTCGCGCTGCTGACCAATGGCCGCCCCGACTTCCTCAACACCAAGATTCCGGCCGGCACCACCGACATCCTGGTCAGCTATACCTATCGCATTGCCTTCCAGGATTCCGGGCAGAACTTCGGCCTGGCGGCTGCGATCTCGACGATGATCTTCTTCATGGTGGCGCTGCTGTCCCTGGCCAACCTGAAGATCGCGCGGGTCAACCAGGACCTCAAGTGAGGAGCGCATAGCGATGGCCATCGTCACCGGAGCCAGCCAGCGCTGGCGCATCCTCGCTGCCCATGCCGGGCTGATCGCGTTGATCGTGGTCACCTGCTTCCCGTTGCTGGCGATCATTTCGATTTCCCTGCGACCGGGCAACTTCTCCACCGGCTCGCTGATCCCCGAACACATCAGCCTGGAGCACTGGAAGCTGGCGCTCGGCATGAGCTACCAGGCCGAGGACGGCAGCCTGGTGCTGCCGCCATTCCCGGTGCTGCGCTGGCTGTTCAACTCCATCAAGGTGGCCACGATTGCCGCCAGCCTGATCGTGATTTTCTCGACCACTGCGGCCTATGCGTTCGCGCGCCTGCGCTTTCGCTTCAAGGGCCCGATCCTCAATTCGATGCTGCTGCTGCAGATGTTCCCGCCGGTGTTGGCGCTGGTCGCCATCTATGCAATTTTCGACACTATTGGTGCCTATGTGCCGTGGCTTGGCATCGAGACCCATGCTGGCCTGGTGATGGCCTACCTCGGCGGCGTGGCGATGCACATCTGGACCATCCGCGGTTACTTCGAAACCATTCCCTCGGAAATGGAAGAATGCGCCAAGGTGGACGGTGCCACCCATTGGCAGGCATTCCGCCATGTCCTGCTGCCGATGGCGGTGCCGATCCTGATGGTGGTGTTCCTGCTGGCATTCATCGGCACGATCATCGAATACCCGGTGGCCTCGGTCCTGTTGCGCGAGGAAAACAACCTGACCCTGGCCGTGGGATCGAAGTATTACCTTTACGAGCAGAAGTACCTGTGGGGCGATTTTGCCGCCGCCGCCGTGCTGTCTGGCCTGCCGATTACCGCAGTGTTCCTGGCGGCGCAGCGCTGGATCGTGTCGGGGCTGACCTCGGGCGGCGTGAAAGGCTGAGGTGGTTGCAGATCACCCGTTGCGAGCGATGACCGGAGGCGTGCGTTGATTGCGCTGCACCAATTCCGCCGCGCATTCAGAGTTGGCGATTTCCGCCGGGTAGAATCCAGTCACCTGCACTGACCCGATGAGGCAACCTCCGGCCATGAACCCGGCGCAATCGCTCCGCTTCCACCACCCGCTGGCCGTATGGAGTGGCTGCCTGTTGATCGTCGCCGGCGTGCTCGCGCATGCGCCGATGTTCCTGATGGGCGCGTCGACGGGCTATCGCCTGGTTGGCATGCCGATGGATGCGACGATGCTGGTCGGAATGGCACTGATCCCGATCGGCCTGGCGCTGGCTGCATTTGGGTTGATGCCGCGCCTGGAGCAGATGCGCGCGGCGCGCCAAGCCTCGGCGCGCCCACATTTCCATGTTGCCGATGGCGTGCCGCTCAATCGCGAGCACTGGAAGCTGGTATTCGTGCTGGTCGTTGCGCTGGCGGTGGATGTGCTCAAGCCGGCCAGTCTGGGCTTTGTCATGCCGGGCATGACTCGCGAGTACGGCATCAGCAGCCAGACCGCAGGATTGCTGGCGCTGGTGGCCCTGACCGGTACGACAGTGGGTTCGGTGTTGTGGGGCCGCATGGCCGATTCGTTCGGGCGCCGCGCGGCGATCCTGCTATCGGCGTTGATGTTCATCGGCACCGCCATCTGCGGAGCCATGCCCTCGTTCGAGTGGAATATGGCGATGTGCTTCCTGATGGGATTGTCGGCCGGCGGCCTGCTGCCGATCGCCTTTACCCTGATGGCAGAAATGGTGCCGGCCGCGCATCGCGGCTGGCTGCTGGTGGCGCTTGGCGGGATCGGCACGTCGGCCGGTTACCTGCTTGCCGCCGGTGCGGCGACGCTGCTCGAGCCGACCTACAGCTGGCGTGCACTGTGGCTGCTCGGCCTGCCCACGGGCCTGTTGATCGTGTTCCTGGATCGCTTCATTCCCGAATCGCCGCGCTTCCTGTCCAGCGCTGGCCTTGATGGCGAAGCACGCGCCGTGCTCGCCCGCTATGCCGGCCCCGGCCACGCCTCGGACCTGGAGCTTGCACCAGCGGAAATCATGGCGACGCCGAAGGAAGGCATGCGCGCACTGCTGCGCGGCGCGCATGCGCCGATCACCCTGGGCTTGCTGGTTTGCGGCACCAGTTGGGGTTTGGCGAATTTCGGTTTCCTGCTCTGGCTTCCGACCAACCTGCGGGCCATGGGACTCGACCCGGGCACGGCATCGGCGTTGCTGGCGCGTTCTGCGCTGCTTGCCCTGCCTGGCATCGCGGTGGTGGTGTGGCTGTACCACCGCTGGAGCAGCATCCGCGCGCTGGTGTCCTTCATTTCCCTGACCTGCGCCGCACTGTTGGCGTTCTTCGCCATGGGTCTGCTCGGCGTGCACTCCGAAGGCGCGATGATTGCCGCGACGGTGGCACTCCTGGTCAGCGCAAGCGGCGTGATTGCGATGCTCATTCCCTACGCCGCCGAGATCTATCCGGTGCACCTGCGCGGCACCGGCTCCGGTGCGGTGGCTGCGAGTTCGAAGTTCGGCGGAATCCTGGGCGCGTTTGGTGGTGTGCTCGGCCTGTTCGGCAACATGGCCTGGTCGGCGCTGCTGATCGCCGTGCCGATGGCTGTGTCTGCGGTGATGCTGTTGCGCGCGGGCATCGATACCCGTGGCCGGCGCCTGGAAGACATCCAGGCGGCGATGGCGTCGCGGCCAGCGGCGGCGCCATAGACATGCGGGCACTCGCGCCAGCGCGAATGCTGCTGATGCTTGCCTGCGCCATGGTCTCGCACCGCGCCCCAGCGGCCGCTGCAAATGCAGCCGCGATGCCGACGCCTGCCGCGCCACCTGTCGCCGCCGCCGCACCGACGCCGCGAGGCCCCTGCCGTGCCAATCCGTTGGGCACGCGCCAACTCTACCTGCGTGGCGACTTCAACCAGTGGGCGTCCGAGGACTCCCGTGCGCTGCGCTGGAACTGTTCGCGCTTCGAAGCTGTGATAACCCTCGAGGGCAGCACGCGCTTCAAGTTTGGCGACGATGCCTGGACGGCGGACGCCGACTTCGGCGCGGGCGCACCCGACTCGACGCTGCTGGCGCCCAGGGGGCCGGAACTGCGGCGTGAATTTCATGGCACCTACCGGATACTGCTCGACATGGCCGACTCGATAACAACTCCCAACCTGCTGGTGCAGGCCTGCCCGGCACAAACCGGGCCCATGCCGACGCTGTTCCTGCGTGGGGCCATGACCGGCTGGAGTGCACTTGACGACTATGCATTCCAGTACAGCTGCGATGCCTGGTATCTCAACGTCAAGCTGACCGGGCGGATGGAATTCAAGGTCGCCGACATCGGCTGGCAGCCAGCATCGACCTATGGCGCCAAAGGCGGCCTTGGCGATGTCGCGGCGAATGTTGCGTTCCCGCTGTCATCCGGCGACGTCGCCAACCTGGCGTTCGATTTCAAGGGCGAGCACACCTTGCGCCTGGCCTTCCCGGGCGGCATGCCGACCCTGGGCATTGGGCCAGTGTCGTGGGCCAATCCGCGCATGGACCGTGTGACCGATCCGGTCGCGCTGTTGCTGCGGCACGATTCACGGGCGATATCGGACAAGGTGCCATTCGGCGCGATGCCCGCCGGTACCGAAGCAAGCTTTACCCTGCACGGCGGCCCCGGTGTTGATCAAGCCTGGCTGGTGCTGGAATCACGCCTGCTGACCGGCAACCAGGACGTGCTTGAGTACCGGGAAATCGCGCGCCTGCCGATGATCCAACGCGGCAGCGGCGAAAGGCTCAGCTGGCATGCGTCGCATCGCTTTGACGCCAAGGGCGTGTATGGCTACTGGTTCCTCGTTCGCGTCGGCGAGCAGTGGTTCGCCTACCAGAACAACCGCGATGTGGTGCCGTGGACGCGCGAAAAGGGCAGCAATGGCGTGGGTGCGGTGGATGCACTCGGCGCGCCGTCCGGATTCGCCAGCGCGCCGCTGCCGCCGGGCAGCGTGAGCCCAGCCACGGTGCGTCGTTATCGCCTCACCGTCTATGACCCCGCCTTCGTGGTGCCGTCGTGGGCGCGCGATGCCGTTTTCTACTACATCTTTCCCGATCGCTTCAGGAACGGCGATCCGTCCAACGATCCGAAGCCCGGTGTCGCCCGTTACCACGACAAGACCGTCGAACTGCACAGCGATTGGAACCAGGCCCCCTTCAAGCCCCATTCGGGCGACGGCTCCGACGATCTGTACAGCAATGATTTCTTCGGCGGCGACATTGCCGGCATCATTGAAAAGCTCGACTACATCGCCGACCTTGGCGCGAACACGCTGTACATCACGCCGCTGTTCCGCGCCGCTAGCAACCACAAGTACGATACCGCCGATTATCGCCAGGTGGATCCCGGCTTCGGCAGCAATGCCGATTTCGCACGCCTGGCCGCAGAGGCGGCAAAACGTGGCATCCGATTGTTGCCCGATGCCTCGCTCAACCATGTCGGCGCCGATTCGCTGTACTTCGATCGCTACGGGAACTTCGGCGGCCAGGGCGCATTCACCAACGGCAAGATCAATCCGGCATCGCCCTACGCCGACTGGTTCAGCTTCGACACCACGCAGTCCGAACCCGATCGCCAGTACGGTGGCTGGGTCGGCGTGAAGGACCTGCCCGAGCTCGACAAGTCCTCGGCATCGTTCCGACGCTTTGCCTTTGCTGACCCGGACTCGGTGATGCTGCACTGGCTCGACCAGGGCGCCGCCGGCTGGCGCATGGATGTCGCGCCCTGGGTGCCGGATGATTTCTGGCGCGAATGGCGCGCGGCAATCCGCGCGCACAAACCCGATGCCCTGCTGGTATCGGAAACCTGGTTCGACGCGTCCAAGTTCCTGCTCGGCGACATGTTCGACGCGACCATGAATTACATCTTTCGCAATGTCGTGCTGGACTACGCTGCGGGCGGCGATGCACAGGCCAGCTACCCAAGCCTGGAGCTGGTGCGCGAGGCCTATCCGCCGCAATCCCTGCATGCGGCGATGAACCTGCTGTCCGGCCACGATGTCGCACGGACGCTGCATGTGCTTGGCTGGAAGCCAGAAGTCGTGGATCCGGCAGCGATTGCACTGGCCAAGCAGCGCTTGCGCCTGGCAATGTTCTTCCAGATGAGTTACCCCGGCGCGCCGGCCATCTTTTCTGGCGACGAAGTCGGTGTCACTGGTGGCGACGACCCGTACAACCGCGGCACCTATCCGTGGGCAGATCGTGGCGGAAAACCGGACCTGGCGTTGCTCGCGGACGTGAAGGCGCTGCTGGCGATGCGCAAGGCGCACCCCGTGCTCAGCCACGGCAGCCTGGATGCTCCGTTGCTGCTGGACGCGCACCGGATCGTGCTGTTGCGTCGCGATGGCGCGGCCTGGGCTGTGACCGCAACCAACAATGCTCAGGCGGCCACCACGGTGCGAATCACCCTGCCACCCGACGCGCCCCGCAGATTCCGCGACGCGCTCACCGGCGAGGTGCATGTGGTCGGCGCCGACGACGCGTTGGAGTTCCCGGTGCCCGCGCTGTTCGGAACCGCGCTGGTCGCCGACTGATCGGCGGCCCAGCACTCCGTGGTCAGCGCCCCGTGGTCAGCGCCCAGCGCCCAGTGCTCGACGACCAGCGCCCGATGCTCAGCGCTCGATGCCGACGTCGATCTCGCGCGCATCCTGGCGGCCGTGGTCATCGACCACTGACAGCCGATAGCGCCCGGCGCGCCGCGGCTGCCAGACCATCGACTCGCCTGCCGGTGCGCTGCCGAGGTAGCCGTCACCGGCAAACCAGTACACCTGCCGGACATCGGCATCCACGGTTGCCGACAACGCCAGCTGCGCCTGCTCGGGGTGCGACAAGCGCAGCGTGTAGCTGGTGGCGCGATACGGTGAGGTGATCATCGGCGCCGATCCCATCCAGGCCTGGCCCTGTGCACAGGCATCGTCGGCGGGTGGTTGCGTGCGCGGGATCCCGGCCTGCGCGAAGACGCGGGCCAGGTCGGACGGCCAATACTCGAACACCTGCATGCGCATCGTCGCCGGATTGAATGCGCCGCAAGCGATGCGGCCCGTGGCCTGGTCCACCGCGACGGCGCGATGCACCCGGCTGATCCGGATTGGCGACTTGCCAGGAATGAACCAAGTCTCGCCGCGCTCAGGACACCAGGCATTGGGCAGGTCGCCACTGGCACGACACACTTCCACCCGTTTCAGGTTGAGTGGCCACTGCCGCGGTGGCTCGTCGAGTGCGATGCCACCCGCGCGAAGGCCGTCCGCCAGGTCGAAGAACAGGGGAGCGGCGGCATCTGCGCCGACCAGTGCCGGATTGCCGCTGCCATCGAAGTTGCCCATCCACACGATCACGACATAGGGGCCGACCAATCCCGCAGTCCAGGCATCACGGAAGCCCCAGGACGTGCCGGTCTTCCAGGCAATCGGCAAATTGTCGCCACCGCCGGAAAATTCCTGCCCGGGGCGCGGATGCTGGCGCAGCATGTCGCGGGTGATGAAGGCGGCCTCCGGGCTGAGCAGGGCGGCGCCAAGCTCGCGCGGATCGTCCTCGCGCCAGCGCAGCGAGCGCAGGCGTCCATCATTGCCGAGCATCGCGTACAGGCGCGCGAGTTCTTCCATGCTCGCTTCACCGCCACCGAGCACCAGCGCCAGTCCGTAGTGGCGTTCGCTGGCCATGCGCGACACACCGGCGCGGCGCAGGAATGCGTAGAAGCTGGGCTGGGTAAGCTGTGCTGCAACCGTCACCGCCGGGATGTTGCGGCTACGCACCAGCGCATCCTGCGCAGTCACCGGGCCAAGGAAACGACCATCGAAATTTTCCGGCGTGTACGGACCGTACGCGGTCGGCACGTCGCGCAACACGGTCGCCGGATGCAGGATGCCCTGGTCCAGCGCGAGTGCGTAGATGAACGGCTTGAGGGTCGAGCCGGGCGAGCGCTTGGCACTGCTGGCGTTGACCTGGCCGTGGATGCCGGCATCGAAATAATTCGCTGATCCCACCAGTGCACGCACGCCCATGTCGCGGGTGTCCACGATGAGCACGGCGGCGTTGTCGAGTCCGCGGGTTCGACTGCGGCGCAGGTAGCTGCGCACGCGTTCTTCGGCGATCCGTTGCAGGCGCAAGTCGAGCGTGCTGCGCAGGCGCGGGCCCGGATCTGGATGCAGGCTGCGGTCGGCCAGCAGGCGTTCGACCAGGTGCGGAGCGCGGAACGGCAGGTCCCGGGTGGGATGCAGCCGCAGCGGCAACTGCATCAAGGCGTCGCGCGCTGGATCGGCGGGATGGAGGCGTTGCCAGCGTGCATACAACCTGGCCCGCGCCGCTTCGAGACCGGCGCCCAGGTAGGCCGCGCCCGCGTCGTCCTCGCGCAAGCGGCCTCGGCGTGATGGCGCCTGCGGCAGCACGGCCAGGGTCAGTGCCTCGGGCAGGGTGAGCGCCTTGGGCGGCTTGCGGAAATACACCTGGCTCGCGGCGCCCACGCCTTCGATATTGCCGCCGTAGGGCGCGACGTTGAGGTAGGCCTCCAGGATCTCGCGTTTGGAATAGCAGGCCTCCAGTTGCAGCGCGCGCGCCATCTGCGCCAGCTTGCCACGCGGCGTGCGCGTTTCCAGCCGCCAGTACAGGCGTGCCAGTTGCATGGTGATGGTGGAGCCGCCAATGCGCGCCTCGCCGCTGCCGTAGGTGGACCAGGCGCCGCGTAGTGCACTGAGTAGATTGATGCCCGGATGCCAGCGGAACCAGGCGTCCTCGTGCAGCAGCACGGCATCCACCAGCGTCGAGGGGATCTCGTCCAACGGAGTCCACAGGCGATAGCGCTGGTCGGCCGCCAGGGTGAGCCGGAGCAGGCGGCCGTGCCGATCCACCACGGCCACAGATTGCAGCGAGCCCGCTGAGAGCGGGGGGCGCGGCCACAGTCGAAGCGCCACCAAGACGATCGCCAGCAGTGCCGCGCCGACCAGCATGACGCGCACCATGTGCGTCAACCGCGTGCGCATCAGCCGTGTGCGCATCAACCGGGTGCGCATCAACCTGGTGCACATCAGCCGCGTGCGCTTCAGCCGCGTGCGCCAGCCCGCGCGCCAGCCCTCGGGTGCGACGTTCACGGTGTCGGAGCAACCACCTGCAGCACCACGCCCCCCGGGCCACGCGCAAAGACGCG
>JBKJMY010000351.1:0-11579 GCA_046596115.1 Arenimonas sp. | reverse complement strand
ATATTTCTTCAGTTCCGGAATCGCTACCGACGGCGGCGGCGGCGCATCGGCGACGGCGATGCAAGCCATGCTCCGACGCCTGATCGAAAAAGAGAATCCGCGTGCACCACTTTCCGACGCAAAACTTGCCGACATCCTCAAGGCTGACGGCATCCCCGTCGCCCGGCGAACTGTGGCAAAGTATCGGGAAGCGATGAACATCGCGTCATCCCACGAGCGGCAACGACTCTGACCAGGGAGCGAAATATGCGCATCGACATCAGCGGCCACCAGATCGAAGTCACCAAGGCGCTGCGCGACTACACCGAGGAAAAACTCGGCAAGCTCAGCCGGCATTTCGACCAGGCGCTGGATACACGGGTGATCTTGTCGGTGGACAAGCTGGCGCACCGCGCCGAGGCCACGCTGCACGCACCGGGCAAGACGCTGTTTGCCGATGCCCAGGCCAGTGACATGTACGCGGCCATTGATGCATTGGCCGACAAACTCGACCGCCTTGTGCTCAAGCAGAAGGAAAAGAGCAAAGACCACCACCGCGGCGAGTCCGCCGCGCGTTCCGACAGCTTCGGCTGACTGCTGCGGGAGCTGCATGCGTAACCGGATCAGCGCCCGCGAGTTGTTCGACGAGTTGCAGGAGCGGCTCGGCCTGCGTTGGCTGACGTCGGGCCAGCGCGGCGGCGAGCGCATCCTGGAACGCAGCGAGCAGCAGATCCGGCGTCCTTCGCTGGCCGGCTATCTCAACGTCATCCACCCCAACAAGGTGCAAATCGTCGGCGCGGCAGAACTTGCCTGGCTGGACACGCTCGATGCGCGCCAGCGCTGGGAAACACTGGAAAAGATCATCGGGTTCTCGCCGATGGCACTGGTTGTCAGCCAGGACCAGGCTTGCCCGACTGACCTGCGCAGCATTTGCGATGAAACCGGCACCGCGCTGTGGGTGTCGTCGCGGCGCGGCTTCGAGTTGCTCAACCTGCTGCAGTACCACATGGCGCTGGCGCTGGCGCCGCGAGTCAGCATGCATGGCGTGTTCATGGAAATATTTTCCATCGGCGTGCTGGTTACCGGCGACTCGGGCGCAGGAAAAAGCGAGCTGGCGCTAGAGCTCATCTCGCGCGGCCATCGGCTGGTGGCCGATGACGCGCCGGAATTCACCCAGATCGCCCCTGACGTACTCGATGGCACCTGTCCGGACATGCTCCAGGACATGCTCGAAGTGCGCGGCCTGGGGGTCATGAACATCCGCCAGATGTTTGGCGACACCGCCGTGAAGCGGAACAAGTACCTGCGCCTGATCGTGCACCTGGTGAAGGCGGTCGAGAGCAATGCCGGGGGGATGGCGCGACTCACCGGCGAATCGCCTTCGCCTGCGCGGGTGCTCGACCTTGACATCCCCGTGTTCCAACTGCCTGTTGCGGCGGGCCGCAACCTCGCCGTCCTGACCGAGGCAGCGGTCCGCCTGCACCTGCTTCGGGTGAAGGGCCTGGATCCCGCGGCGGCCTTCCTGGCACGCCATGCCACCCTGCTGTCCATGAGCAAGGCAACCTGAGGTGGCGGGCGACTCCAAGCCGCTGCTGATCGTGGTGTCCGGCATGTCCGGATC
Source organism: Arenimonas sp. (assembly GCA_046596115.1). Lineage (GTDB taxonomy): Bacteria > Pseudomonadota > Gammaproteobacteria > Xanthomonadales > Xanthomonadaceae > Arenimonas. The sequence continues at coordinate 9,979 of JBKJMY010000351.1, read as the reverse complement.
GGGCAAGACCGTTGCGCTGCGCACGCTCGAGGACCTGGACTATTACTGCGTGGACAACCTGCCGGCCGAGCTGCTGACCGCGTTCGTCAAGGGCGTCAGCGAAGCGAAGATGCGTAGCGACCAGTTGGCGGTTGGCATCGACGTGCGCAACATGGCCTCGGACCTGTCCGACATCGGCCAGTGGTTGTCCGCCGTGGCCAGCCTGGGCTACGACCACCGCCTGGTGTTCTTCGACACCAGCAACGAAGTCCTGGTCAAGCGCTACTCCGAGACGCGCCGCCGCCATCCCCTGTCGCACCTGGGCCTGGCCCTGTCCGACGCGATCGCGCTGGAGCGGCAGGTCCTGCGCCCGCTGCGCGCGCTCGCCGACGAATGCATCGATACCAGCGATTTCAACGTGCACCAGCTGCGCAAGGCCGTCCTCGCCCAGCTGGCGCCGTCGCATTCGCCGCGGGTATCGCTGCTGCTGGAAAGCTTTGCCTACAAACGTGGCCTGCCCGGGGATGCCGACTTCGTGTTCGACGCCCGCTGCCTGCCCAATCCGCACTGGGACCCGCGCCTGCGCCCGCTGTCCGGCCGCGATGCCGCCGTGCGCGAGCACCTCGACGCCCAGGACAGCGTGCGCGAGTACGTTGGCCAGGTCACCGCGTTCCTCGATGCCTGGATCCCTCGATTCGAGTCCGAATCACGCAGCTACGTGACCATCGCCTTCGGCTGCACGGGTGGAAAGCATCGTTCGGTGTATCTTGCCGAGAAGCTCGCCCAGCATTTCCGCGACACTGGTCGCGAAGATGTGCTCACCTACCACCGCGAACTGGAGTAGCCCGTGCTGGAACGCGATCTGCAAGTCACCCACCCGCTTGGCCTGCATGCGCAGGCCTCGGCCAAGGTCGTGCAGGCTCTCACCGGCTTCACCAGCCAGTGCTTCCTCGAGGCACGCGGACGCTCGGTCAACGCCAAGTCGATCATGGGTGTGATGCTGCTCGCGGCAGGCCCGGGCACCACGCTTCGGGCGCGCATCGAGGGTGACGACGAGGCTGAGGCGATGGCCGCGCTGGTCGCCCTGTTCGCCACCGGCTTCTGATCAAGCTCGTCGCTCCGTAGAGCAAGTCGCTTCGTATGAGTCGCCGCGCCTCGCTTCGTAGGGCGAGTCGCTACGTAGCAACTTGCGCGCGCCGCGATCACGGCACCCCTCCGCCCGCGTACTCAGACGTCCATGTCTGGGTACGCTAGTCGGCCATCCCTGGCCTTTGGCGGAGGGGTACCGCGCTCGCGGCGACCTCGTTCGTGCGCAACGCTTCGCCCCGCTACCCCGTTTCGCCACATCCCACTGCCCCGCTGCACCGCATCGCCGTGCTTCGTCGCCACGCAGCACCAAGCAGCGCGGCATCTTGGCGTCTACATTGCCGTCGCCGTTGCCGTCGGCGTCGCCGGTGCTGTTGCTGTTGCGTCACTGTTGCGGGCACGAGCAGTGGCCGTGCGGCCTGACGCGTGACGCTTCGAAGCCCCGGCCACGCGGAAGTTGTCCGAAGCGTTGCGCCCGAACGAGGTCGCGCGAGCGTGCGGGGGGTCCTGCCAAAGGCCATGGATGGCCGACTAGCCCACCCAGACATGGACGTCTGAGTGGGCGGGCAGGACCCCCCGTGCGATCGCGCGCGCGCAATTTCATACGAAGCCGCAGAGCGGTGCAGTGATCGCGCGCGCGCCAGTTCATACGTAGCGACGGAGGGATGCCGTGATCGCCGTGCGCGCCAGTTCGTACGGAGCGGCTTGAACTACGGAGCGATCAGGTCCGCAAACCGCAAGCGGTGCGGATCGCGATAGAGCAGCGACCGCAACCCGGGCGATCGCTCGAACGGCTTCCACGCGCCCTGCGCCTGCGCCAGCCGGTCCGCGATGATCCACAGCACGGCCGGGTTGACGCCCATGCCCATGTGGGTGGCGCTGACCTCGATGTTCTCGGCGATTTCCGATTCCTGCGCCAGGCTCATGCGCCAGTTCACGATGCCGTCGGTCTTGCTCATGATCGAGGTGGTTGGCACGCTGGGCACGCCGCTGACCAATTCCATCAGGCGCTCGTCGTCGGAGCGGAAACCGCTGACCAGTTCGAACACACGCCAGGCATTGGTGCCCTTGGGGTGTCCGCTCAACGGTGATCCCATCGTCACCACCTGGCGCACGCGCTCGGGCATGCGCAGTGCCAGGGCATTGGCCATGGCGCCGCCCAGTGACCAGCCGACCAGGCTGACTTTCTGGCGGTGCTGTTTCTGCATGGCGCGCACCTTGTCGACCATGCCCTTGATCACGTGGTCGCGCGGGCCGAAGTTGAGCCCGAGTCCCCAGGGCTGCGCGTCGTAGCCTAGCTGGCGAAGGAATTTGCGCAGCGGGGCGGTGCTGTGGTCGCCGACGCACAGACCGGGCAAGACCAGCACAGGGTGGCCGTCGCCGCGCGGCGCGGACTTGAGCAGCGGCCAGGCAAGGGCAAATGATGCCCACTCGAGCATGGCGCGGCCTTCCATCGCCAGCAACAGCGCGGACGGCGGCTTCAGTGCCTGGTGGGTGGCGGGACGTTCGGAAGACTCGGTCTGCTTCATGCTGGGCCTTGCAGTTCTGCGAGCGCCGCGGCCATGGCCTCGGCGACGATCGCTGGTCTGGGGACGACATCGCTTGCGCACGTGAGGCCGCACTCCAACTGGCCTGCATAGCTTTGCACGGTCAAGTTGAATGCCAGCCCATGGGTCACGATCGATATCGGATAGTAATGGCGCAGGCGGGCGCCGGCGAGGTACAGCGGAACCGGCGGACCCTGGACGTTGGAAATGGCCACGTTGGCCAGCACGGGCAGGCGCTCGGCGATGTTGCCACTACCCCACAGGCGCGACAGGCCGGCCGCCCACAGCGGCGCGGCAAAGCCGGGGAAATCGGTTGGAATCAAGCCCTTGACCGCACTGATCCGGCGCTTGAGCTGGGCGGTGGAGTCGCGGATCGCCATCAGCCGTTCGACTGGATCGGCAATGTCGGTCGCCAGCGAGCACTGGACCATCGACACCTGGTTGTCGACGCCGCTATCGCCAGGCGAGCGCAGCGACACCGGCATCGCTGCCACCAGCGGCTTGCGCGGCAAGGCTTTCTCGGCCAGCAGCAGGCTGCGCAGGGCGCCGGCGCAAATCGCCAGGACAACATCATTGAGGCTGACGCCATGCGCGCGCGCCACGCCCTTGACGGCATCCAGCGGCAGCGAGACTGCGGCAAAGCTGCGCCCGGGCCCGATCTTGCGGTTGAACACGCTCCGCGGCGCCAGCAACAGGTTCTGACGCAGTCCCGACAGTAGCCCCGCGGTTTCGCGGATGCCGCCCAGGCCACGCACGGTGGCTGGCAGCGCGCGCAGGAGGTTGGCGAATTGGCGCACCGTGGAGCCTGTGGCAACGCGTGCCAGCTCACTCGCTGCAGGCGCACTCGTGGCAGGCGCTGCGCGGGACGCTGACTTCGCGCTCGATGTGGCGCTGGCGCTGGCGCTGGCGTTGCGTTCCTTGCGCTTGGACAGCGGCGCAATGTCCAGGATCGCCCGTGCCAGCGCCACGCTACCCTGGCCGTCGAGCAGTGCGTGATGGACTTTGGAATACAGGGCAAGCACACCGGGCTCGACGTTGACGATGTCCACGTACTGCCACATCGGCTTGTCGCGCGGCAGCGGCACGGCGTGCAACTTGCCAACCAGGGCCATCAGCTTGTCGTGCCCGCCTTTACCAGGCAGGCGCCGCCGACGCACGTGCTGGCGCAAATGCAGGCGCGGCGCTTCGCCCCACATCGGGTGGCCAAGGTCGAACGGTGCAAGGTAGAGCATGCGTCGCAGGACAGGTGCGCGCGGCAGGCGTTCTTCGATATGGGCTTGCAGCGCGGCATGGAAGTCGCCGTGCCTGGGGGCATCGAGCAACATCAGGCTGCCCACGTGCATCGGCGTGCCTGCCGATTCCAGGTACAGGAAAGCGGCGTCAAGCCCGGATAAGGGAGTCAGCGTGTGCGGCACCCGCAGGACATTACGCCGATTTCATCGGCGAAGGGTTGCCTTGCCTTCCGGTCAAGTCGCGGACTGTGCGTGCGCGCACGACTTCACGCGCCACAGCGCGGCGCGCGCGTGCTCAGAAATCGCCGGGTGGCATCCGCAGCGTGGTGTCGTCGAGCTCGGCGAGCAGGCGGATGTCGTGCTGTACCCGCGGCAGTTCGTGGCGGAAGAAAAATCCGCAGGCGGCGATCTTGCCGCGATGCAGTCCGGCATCGCGCTCCGGGGCGTGCGCCAGCGCGGCGCGCGACACCTGCGCCTGGCGCAGCCAGGTCCAGGCCACCAGCGCGTGCCCAAGCAGGTCCATGTAGGACGAGGCATTCGCCAGCGCGAGTCGCACCGCGCCGCGTGCCATCGCGCCACCCGTGGTCGCGGTGACCAATTCGATCGCGACCAACACGGCTTCCAGTTCATCGGCATGCGCGCGCTCCAGATCATTCGGCCCGACGCCATTCACGGTGACCCGCACCTGCGCGAGGACTGCGCGCAATGCCGCCCCATTCTCGAGCATGGCCTTGCGGCCGAGCAGGTCGATCGCCTGGATGCCGTTGCTGCCTTCGTGGATGGGATTGAGCCGGTTGTCGCGCCACAACTGCTCGACCGGATACTCGCGCGTGTAGCCATAACCACCCAGCACCTGGATCGCCAGGTCATTGGCCTCGGTGCACCAGCGCGCCGGCCAGGCCTTGACGATTGGCGTGAGCAATTCCAGACGCAGGCGCGCCGCGTCGCGTTCGGCCGCGTCTTCCGAGGCATGCTCCAGATCCACTTGGCGCGCCGCATACATGGCCAGGCCGAGCGCACCTTCGACGATGGCTTTCTGCCGCAGCAGCATGCGCCGCACATCGGCGTGCTCGATGATTGGCACTGCGGGACTTGCGGGATCCTTCTGGTCCGGGTGACGGCCCTGGCGCCGCTCGCGTGCGTACTGCAGCGAGTACTGGTAACCGGCCAGGCCGAGCATCACCGCGCCCATGCCGACGCCGATGCGCGCTTCATTCATCATGTGGAACATCTGCGCCAGGCCCTGGTGCGGCGGCCCGACCAGTTCGCCGATGCAGTCTCCGGCCTCGCCGAACTTCAGGAAGGTGTTGACGATACCGCGCTGCCCGAGCTTGTGGTTCAGGCCGGCCAGGCGCACGTCATTGGACGGGCCAACGCTGCCATCGTCGCCCACGCGATAACGCGGCACGATGAACAGGCTGATGCCGCGCACGCCGGGCGGACCGCCGGGGATCTTCGCCAGCACCAGGTGCACGATGTTGTCGGTGAGTTCATGCTCGCCGCCCGAGATCCACATTTTCTGTCCGGTGATCCGGTAGCTGCCGTCGGCCTGCGGCTCGGCGCGCGTGCTGATGTCGGCGAGTGAGGATCCGGCCTGCGGCTCGCTCAGGCACATCGTGCCCAGGAATCGGCCCTCGATCAGCGGTTGCCGGTAGCGTGCCTGCTGCTGCGGTGATGCGAACGCGCCGAGCAGGTTTGCCACGCCGCGTGCCAACAACAGGTAGCCGGTGGTGGATACATTGGCCGCGAGCAGGTGCGCATCGCACAGCAGCACGACGCTGTAGGGAAGTTGCAGGCCACCTTCGGCGGCATCCACGCCCAGCGCGCAGAAACCGGCGTCGCGATAGGCCTCTACGGCTTCGCGCACGGCGGCGGGGAGTTGCACGCGGCCATCGACGATGCACGGCTCTTCGACGTCGCCGAGGCGGTAGTGCGGCGCGAACCGCTCGCGTGCAAGGCGCGCGGCCGCATCCAGCACCGCACGCACATCGTCAATGGAGTGTTCGCAATAGCGCGGGAGTGCAAGCAGGTCGTCGATCGGCCAGAGCTGGCCGGCGACGTAATCAAGCTGGCGGGAATCCACGCGAGAAAACGCGGGACGCGATCAGAGGTCTTGCTGGTAGCGCACGTAGGGCACGCGGCCCTCGTCCTGGTTGCCCGGCGCCTGGCGTGTGTCCACGCCGAACGGATTCTTGCCACGGGACATCAGGTTTTCGGCGCCGACCGACAGCTTGGCCTTCCACGGGGTGCGCCAGGTCACGCCGGCACCAAGGGTGCTATAGCGATTCGTCTGGCCCGGGACTTCGATCATCTGGCCGGTGATCTCGCCGCCGAAATTGCCGACGCCGCCGCCCAGGCTCAGGCTGCCGGCATCCCACTCGGGCGGCAGGCCGCCATGCATCTGTTCGGTCGGGATCAGGCGAACGCGCGCGAGCGTGCCGCCGATGGTGACCCAGCTCTGCTTGCCGATCGACACCTGGCCGATCAGGCTTGCATTGCGGCGATCCAAGCTGGCCGCACCGGGGCCGAGCAGGCTTGCGAGCAGGCGACGGTCCGCGGACTGCTTGCCCAGGCTCAGGCCATCCAGACCGAGCGTTTCGCTGCCCAGGCCTAGTCCGCCGGTCAGCGACGCCTTGCCCCTCTGCAACTGCAGCAGGCCATTGATGTTGCCGCGCGCCGTGTTGCGCGGGGCGCTCATGTCCACCAGCATGCAATTTCCGGCCATGCCATTCAGGCCACTGGCCACGCTGTTGTCATTGCACAGCACGCCAACGCCGGGATTGGCTTCGAGCGACAGGCCGGCATGCAATTGCAGCTTGCTGTTGGCCGGCTGGATGACGCGTTGCGACGGCGATGCCGGCAGTCCCGAAGGCTCGATGAGAAGCAGGCCGTCAACGCGGCCGCTCTGCAGGTTCCACAACGGAAGCACCGTCGTGTTGCTGTTGGCCGACGCGGGCAGCACCAGGTTCGACTGGGCGAACGCCGGCATCGCCACGAGGGCGATCAGCAGGCATGCGATCAAACGAATCTTCACATCGGTTTCCTGTGTGGGACGACGCTAAGAGCGTTTCGGCGCCCGGAAGTTCCGTGGCCGCTTCAACCCTCTTTACACGAATTTAACCAAAAATAGACCGCCCCGTCCAGCTATTGAAGTCGCTCGGAGCCCGGTGCGTTCACGTCTGCGCCCAGGAACAGCCCCCGAAGCTGGCTTTCGCTGAACCGGTAGGCCTGGCCGCAAAAATCGCAATGGACCTCGGCCTCGCCGTCCCGAAGTGCCCCGAGCGTCTCATCCTCGCCGAGACTATGCAGTGTGTCCTCAACCCGGGCGCGGGAGCAGGAGCAGGCGAACCGGAGCGTGCGGGTGGCAAGCACCTGCATCGGCTCCTGGTGGAACAGCCGGTGCAGCAGGGTTGCGGCGTCGGTCCCCAGCAGTTCGCCGGCGCTGACCGTCTCGAACAGGGCCGAGGCACGTCGCCAGCCATCGGCATCCCCGTGGCCCTTGGGCAGTTGCTGCAGCAGCAGGGCGGCTGCCCGATCGCCGTTGCAGCCGAGCAGGACCCGGGTCGGAAGTTGCTCGGACTGGGCGAAGTAGCCCTCGAAGGCCTCGGCCAGCGAGTCGGCGGCCAGCTCCACCAGGCCCTGGTAGCGCATGACCTCGTGGGCGCCGGGCGGCTGGGTTTCGATGGTGATCGCCAGTATCGAGCCGTCGCCGAAGGCGCGCGGCGTCAGCGGGTCGGGCAGGGGCTCGGAGAAATGGGCGATGCCGCGCAACGTGCCCCCGCTGGTGCATTCGGCGAACAGGGCACGCAATGCTCCGGTGCCACGCAACTGCACGCTGACCCGGCCCTCGAGCTTGACCTGGCCGCTGAACAACGCCGCCGCGGCACAGGTTTCGCCGAGCCGTTCCGACACCGCCGCCGGATAGGGCGCACGGTCACGGATGGCGTGCCAGGCCTCGTCCAGATGCACGAGTGCGCCGCGCACGCCGGCGTCCTCAAGCAGGAACAGGGTCATGGCATCGCGGTCGGGAACATTCATGGCGTGCTTGGTCATGGCGTGCTTGGTCATGGCGTGCTTGGTCGGGGCATGATTGGCGAGGGCGTGCTTGGCGAGGGCGTGGCTTGGCAAGGCCGTGGCTTGGAGGCGGGGAAGGCTAGCCGCTATGCTGGTGCCAGATTGAAGGGGAAGACAGGTAAATGGGACTGCGCGGCATCCACATCAAGGCCTGCGTCGGGCTGGCGTTGTCGCTGTTCATGGCCGGCAACGCTGCGGCGAGCGACTTTGACGACCTGGTTGCGGCCGAGCGCGCCTTCGCGGCCGATGCCAGCGCCCGTAGCACCCGCGAGGCGTTCCTGGCTGCGCTGGCGGACGACGGGTTGGTGTTCCAGCCCGGTCCGACCAGCGGCCAACGCACCTGGACCGATCGCGCGCCGGACAAGAACCATCTTGAGTGGGCGCCCGCCATGGCCGAGATCGCGAAAAGCGGTGACCTCGGCTACACCATCGGCCCGTGGCGCTTCACCGAGGCTGAAGCGAAGGCGCCCTCCGCAACCGGCTGGTATTTCAGCATCTGGCGAAAGCAGGCAGATGGGACGTGGCGGGTCCTGCTCGACCACGGCATCACCGCCCCGGCGGCAGCGTTCCCCGATGAGGTCCAGCGACGCGGCGGAGTGAGCATCGGCCCGCCGCCGAGTTGGTCAGTCGGAATCCCCGAATTGCGCAGCGCCGACCTGGCGCCTGCCGGCAAGCTCACCTCGCGCATGGTGTCGGCCGATTTCCTTCGGCTGCGCGCCGGGCACGCGCCCGATGGCAGCGCCGACGGGCAGGCGCTGGCGTCCACGGCAACCCGGCTGGATACCGGGCTGGTGGTCTCGTCGGGTGGTGACCTGAGCGTGACCTGGGGTGGCGGCGTCGGCAGCCCGGCCTGGATCAGGGTCTGGCGGCGACCCGCAGCCGAGGATGCCCCTGGCCAGGGCTGGCAGCTTGCCGTGGACTTTGCGATCCCGGCCGTCCCCATCCCCGTCCCCGCAGCGTCCGCTGACGGAACCCAGCCCTAGGTGGCCGCCGGGCGAGGGCGCCGGGGCGGCTGGCGCCGCCTGCTGCGCTGGCTGTTGCTCTGGCTGCCGCTATGGTTCGTCGGCATCACCGCGGCCCAGGTGTTGCTGTTGCGCTGGTTGCCCCCGGTCGGCAGCGCGTTCATGGCCGGGCGCATCGCGGACGCCTGGCTCGATCGGGACTGGTCCTTCCGCCTGTCCTACGACTGGCGGGACCGATCGCGGATCTCGCGCCAGCTACCAATCGCACTGGTGGCGGCGGAAGACCAGATGTTCCCGTACCACCACGGATTTGATTTCAAGGCGATCGACAAGGCGATCGAGCACAACAAGCGCGGCAAGCGCGTGCGCGGCGCCAGCACGATCAGCCAGCAGGTGGCCAAGAACCTGTTCCTCTGGCAAGGCCGCAGCTACCTGCGCAAAGGCCTGGAAGCCTGGTACACGGTGTTGATCGAAACCCTGTGGTCCAAGCAGCGGATCATCGAGGTGTACGCCAACATCGCCGAGTTCGGGGATGGCGTGTACGGCGCCGAAGCGGCGGCGCGGCGATTCTATGGCAAGCCGGCCTCCGCATTGACGCTGTCGGAAAGTGCGAAGCTCGCAGCCGTCCTGCCGAGCCCGCGCCGATACAGCGTGGTCAAGCCGGGCCCCTACGTGACCCGGCGCGCGCGCTGGATCGAGCTGCAGGTCCGGCGGCTCGGCGGCCCGGGATACCTGTCCGGCGCGCCCTGATGGCGGCGGAGCGGCTACCATCGGCCAATGCAAAACCTGTCACTGACTGTCGTGGTCGCCGCCTACAACGAACAGCCCGTGCTGGCCGCATTGCACACGCGGCTGCGCGCGGCCCTGGATGCACTCGGCCTGCGCACGCACATCCTGTACGTGGATGACGGCAGCCGCGATGGCACCTGGGAGGTAATGCAGTCGCTCGCCGAACACGATCCGCAGGTGCAGCTGCTCAGGCTGTCGCGCAATTTCGGCAAGGAACTGGCGCTCACCGCTGGCCTGGATCGCGTGGACACCGACGCGGCGGTGGTGCTCGACGCCGACGGCCAGGATCCGCCGGAGCTGATCGCACAAC
>JBKJMY010000308.1:0-12125 GCA_046596115.1 Arenimonas sp. | reverse complement strand
CTTCGATGTCACCAATGCCTGCCTCGCGTTCATGAATGGCATGGACATCGCCAGCCGGATGATCGAGCGCGGCGAGATCGACTACGCGCTGGTGGTGGACGGCGAGACCGCCAACATGGTCTACGAGCGCACGCTGGCGCGGCTGGACGGACCCGATGTCACCGAGGAACAGTTCCGCAGCGAGCTGGCTTCTTTGACCCTGGGCTGCGGCGCTGCCGCGATGGTGCTCTCGCATATCGACCTGTGCCCGGATGCGCCGCGCTACAAGGGCGGCGTGACCCGCGCGGCCACGGAGTGGAATGGCCTGTGCCGCGGCAACCTCGACCGCATGGTCACCGACACCCGCATGCTGTTGATCGAGGGCCTCAAGCTCGCGACCAAGACCTTCGCCGCGGCCAAGCTGGCGCTGGGCTGGGTGGTCGGCGAGATCGACGAGTTCGTCATCCACCAGGTCAGTCGCGTGCACACCGATGCCATGGTGCGCGCGTTCGGCATCGACCCGGCCAAGGTGCTGACCATTTTCCACGAGCACGGCAACATTGGTCCGGCCTCGGTACCGATCGTGTTGAGCAAGCTGCGCGAGCTCGGCCGCCTGAAGAAGGGGCATCGCATTGCGCTGCTCGGCATCGGCTCTGGGCTGAACTGCTCGATGGCCGAAGTGGTCTGGTGACCGCCGGGTGAGTACTGCGGAGCAGGACCGGGTCCGCGCCAGCGTCCCGCTTCCCGATTATCCATTCGAACCGCGCAGCTTCGTCCACCCGGACGGGCTGGCGCAGAGCTATCTCGACGTCGGCCCGCGCGATGGCGAAGTCGTGCTGATGCTGCACGGTAATCCGTCCTGGAGTTTCTACTGGCGCAAGCTGGTGACGGCGCTGTCGGATCGCTACCGCTGCATCGTGCCCGACCACATCGGCATGGGCATGTCGGACAAGCCCGACGACGCGCACTACAAGTACACCCTGCAAACACGCGTGGACGACCTGGAAGGCCTGCTCGCGCATGCCGGCATCCGCGGCCCGGTGACCCTGGCGGTGCATGACTGGGGCGGCATGGTCGGATTCGGCTGGGCGCTGGCGAACAGTTCACGGGTGCGCCGGCTGGTGATCCTCAACACCGCCGCGTTTCCCTTGCCCGCGGGCAAGGTGATGCCGGCACGACTCTGGCTGGGTCGCGATTCAAGGCTGGGTGGCTATCTGATCCGGCGCTTCAACCTGTTCGCCCGCGGCGCTGCCTGGATGGGCACCAGGCGGCACCTGCCGAAGGATGTGCGCGCAGCCTATTGGGCGCCGTATGACGGTTGGGAAAACGCGATCTCCACGCTGCGCTTCATGCAGGACATCCCCTTGTCGCCGAAGGACCCGGCGTGGTCGCTGCTGGAACGCGCAGCGCGCAAGCTGTCCAGCTACGCCGATCGCCCCGCGTTCATCGGCTGGGGCCTGCGCGATTTCGTGTTCGACAAGCACTTCCTGGCCGTGTTCGAACGGGCGCTTCCGAATGCGGAAAAGCACGTCTACGACGATGCCGGCCACTACGTACTCGAAGATAAATCCGAGTTGCTGGTGCCTGCGATCCGTCGCTTCCTGGACGCCAATCCGCCGATGCCGCCGAGCATCTGACGGCGGCGCGTGTACGATGCCACTGCCCGCATCGCTCCCGTGACGTTGATGCTGAAGACCTGATGCAGACGACCTGATGCAGACGACCTGATGCAGGTGACGTGATGCCAAGCCCCCAGAACATCGCCGCCGTGCTGCCGCAGATGGCCGCTGAACGCGGCGATGCCGTGGCGATGCGCTGCCCGGGCAGGCGCGGATGGGGTGGCTTGGCCCGTTATGACCAGACCCTGACCTACGCTGAGCTTGAGCGGCGCTCGAATGCCATCGGCGCGGGCCTGGCATCGATCGGCCTGCAGCGAGGCATGCGTGCCGCGCTGATGGTGCGGCCGACACCCGAATTCTTCCTGTTGATGTTTGCGCTGTTCAAGCGCGGCATCGTGCCGGTGCTGGTGGATCCGGGCATCCCGCGTGCGGCACTCACGCGTTGCCTGGCCGAGAGCGACCCGCACGCGTTCATCGGGATCCCGTTGGCACAGGCTGCGCGCACGCTGTTGCGCTGGGCGCCGAACGCGGCGATCCGCGTGACGGTCGGCAGGCGCTGGTTCTGGGGTGGCGCCACGTTGTCCGAACTCGAAGCACGCGGCGAAGGCGCCGGGCCGCAACTGGTCGCTACCGATGGCGACGAACTCGCCGCGATCCTGTTCACCTCCGGCTCGACCGGCCTGCCCAAGGGCGTGGAATACCGGCATCGACATTTCATTGCGCAGATTGCGATGCTCGGCGATGCCTTCGGCATTCGCGCCGGTGGCGTGGATATGCCGACCTTCCCGCCATTCGCGCTGTTTGATCCTGCACTCGGCCTGGTCTCGATCATTCCCGACATGGATCCGACCCGTCCGGCGCAGGCCAAGCCACGCCGCCTGCTTGATGCGATCACGCGCTTCGGCGTCGACCAGCTGTTCGGCTCGCCGGCGCTGATCGGCGTGCTCGCCGACCATGGCGCGCCGCTGCCATCGCTGCGTCGCGTGACGTCTGCCGGTGCGCCCGTTGCGGCCGACGTGGTTGCACGCTTCCGCGCCCTGCTGACCGATGATGCGCAGTTCTGGACCCCGTATGGTGCGACCGAGTGCCTGCCGGTGGCGGTGATCGAAGGCCGCGAACTGGAGGCCACGCGCGAGCTCACCGAGCACGGCGCCGGCACCTGCGTCGGCCAGCCGGTTGCGCCCAATCTGGTGCGCATCATCGGCATCAGCGACGAAGCGATCGCGCACTGGCGTGACGACCTGCAGCTCGAGCAGGGCCGACTCGGCGAAATCACGGTGGCCGGACCCTCGTGCACGGACGCCTACTTCCGCCGCCCCGAGGCGACCGCGCTGGCCAAGATTCGCGAGGCCTTGCCCGAGGGCGGCGAGCGCATCGTCCATCGGATGGGCGACCTGGGCTGGTTCGATGACGCCGGACGCCTGTGGTTCTGCGGGCGCAAGTCGCAACGCGTGCTGACCGCGCTTGGTGGCCTCTACACCGAGCAGGTGGAGCCGGTATTCAATGTCCATCCGCAGGTCCGTCGCACGGCGCTGGTTGGCGTGGGCGAGCGTGGGTCGCAGGTGCCGGTGCTGTGCGTGGAACTGATGCCGGGTGTTGCCGCCGATCAGCAGGCGCGCGTCCTGTCGGAACTCGAGCATATCGGCCAGGGCTTCGTGCACACCGGCCGCATCACCGAGTTCCTCGTGCATCCGAAATTTCCGGTCGATATTCGGCACAACGCCAAGATCGGCCGCGAACTGTTGGCCGCGTGGGCGACAAGGCAATGCGCGCGCCGTCGCGCGAACGGGCGTGGCGTTGACGGCGGCGATGATGCCGGCCCACCGCCTGGCTTGGGCGCGTGAGCATCGCCTGCCCATGAAGATCACCCGCGTATGAAGATCGCCGGCTCATGAAGATCGCCCGCGCATGAGGATCGCCCGCGCATGAAGATCGCCCGCGCATGAGGATCGCCCGCGTATGAAAATTCTGGTGACCGGTGGCGGGGGATTCGTCGGCGGCGCGCTCTGCCGCGGATTGATCGCGCGCGGCGATGTGCCGGTCAGCTTCCAGCGCCATGCCTCGCCCACGCTGCAGGCACTGGGCGTCGAACAGCGCCTGGGCGACCTCGCCGATGCCGGCGCCATCCACACCGCCTGCGCGGGCGTGGACGCCGTGCTGCACAACGCCGCCAAGGCCGGCGCCTGGGGCAGCCGCGCTGACTACTGGCTGCCCAATGTGGTCGGCACCGACAACGTCATCGCTGCGTGCCGGGCGCACGACGTCGCGCGCCTGGTGTACACCTCCACGCCCAGCGTCACCCACAGCGGACGCACGCCGGTCGAAGGCGGCAATGAACGCGACACGCCGTACGGACGTAACTTCAAGGCCTGGTATCCGGCCAGCAAGTGCGTAGCCGAACAGCGCGTGCTGGCCGCCAACGACGCGTCGCTGGCAACGGTCGCCCTGCGCCCGCGCCTGATCTGGGGGCCAGGCGATACCCAGTTGCTGCCGCGCCTGGTCGAGCGCGCACGTGCCGGCCGGCTGCGCCTGGTTGGTGACGGCTGCAACCGCATGGACAGCACCTACATCGACAACGCAGTGGATGCGCACCTGGCCGCGCTCGACGCCCTGCAGGTCGGCGCCGCCTGCGCGGGTCGGGCCTACTTCATCAGCAATGGCGAGCCGAGCACCGTGCGCGAGCTCATCAATGGGCTGCTGCGCGCCGCCGGTGCGCCCGAGGCGCAGGCGACGGTGCCGTACGCGGTGGCCTACGGGATCGGGGCGGTGATGGAGGCGGTGTGGCACGTGCTGCCGCTGGGCGGCGAGCCGCCGATGACGCGATTTCTTGCCGAGCAGCTCTCGACACCCCACTGGTATGACATTTCCGCCGCCGCCCGCGACGTCGGCTACCAGCCGCAGGTCAGCATTGCCGACGGCCTGCGCCGCACCGCCGCGGCCTGGGCGGCTGGCCGGTAGAATGCCGGCATGACCGCCGCGCCCTCGCCACTGGATTCCCTCAAGCCAATCGCCGGCCGCGCGCTGGAGATCGTGCTCAACCAATTGCTGGCGCTCGATCCGGAAACCCGCGACGGCCTATCCGAGCTCGACGGACGGCGTATCGAACTGCAGCTGGAAGCACCGGCGCTGGCGCTGGCAGTGCGCGTGCGCGGCAACCGGCTGGAAGTTGGCCCCGCCGATGCCGACAGCGAGGCTGACCTCGGCTTGCGCGCGACGGTCAGCGGCCTGCTCGGCCAGCTGCCGTTCCTGCGCGCATCCGGCGCGGCGCCGGTCGGCAAGTTGCGCATCAACGGCGATGCCGAGCTGGCGCGCCGGATGCAGCAGTTGGCGCGCGGCTTCGATCCGGACTGGGACGCGCCGTTCGCGCGCGTGTTCGGCCCGATCGTCGGCCCGCAGGTTGCGCGCGTGCTGCGCGAGGGACTGCGCCAGGGCGCGCAGGTGGCCCGCGGCGTGGCCAGTGACGGCGCCGAGTGGCTCACCGAGGAAAGCCGAGACGTGGTGGCCCGCGCCGAGCTCGACGCATTCCTCGACGACGTGGATGCTTTGCGCGATCGCGCCGAGCGCCTGTTGGCGCGCGCCGCACGCTTGCCCGAGGTTCCGGGCGGGGGCGTCGCGTGAGCGGGCGATTGAGCAGGCTGGGGATCGGCCCCGCCTTTCACGCCTTGCGTATTGCGCGCGTGCTGTTGCGACACCGGCTCGATGCCCTGCTGGTGGATACACCCGTGCGCGGCTGGCTGTGGTTGCTGCGTCCGTTCACCCCGGCCAAGCCCGGCGAAGATGAACTGCCGCGCGGCCGCCGCCTGCGCCTGGCGCTGCAGGAGCTCGGCCCGATATTCGTGAAGTTTGGCCAGGTCCTGTCCACGCGCCGCGACTTGCTGCCGCCCGATATCGCCGACGAACTGGCCTTGCTGCGCGACCAGGTTGCGCCGTTCGACGGTGCGCTCGCCCGCGCCGAAGTCGAGCGCGCCCTGGGCAAGCCGGTGGCTGAGTTGTATGCCAGCTTCGACGAAGCGCCGCTGGCATCGGCATCGATCGCCCAGGTGCATGCGGCCACGCTGCACGACGGACGCGAGGTGGTGGTGAAGGTGCTGCGCCCGAACGTACGTGCGCAGATCGCCGCCGACATCGGCCTTCTGCGCACGCTGGCATCGGTCGCCGACCGGCATCATCCGGCGGCCGACAAGATCCGCCCGCAGGCGGTGGTGTCGGAAATCGAGATGACCCTGCAGGCCGAGCTCGACCTGCAACGCGAGGGTGCCAACGCCAGCCTGATGCGCAGGCTGTGGCTGGATTCACCGGACCTGTACGTGCCCGAGGTGCATTGGCCGCTGAGCGGGGAGACCGTGCTGACCATGGAGCGCGTGTCCGGCATCGGCTCGGACGATGTACCCGCGCTGGAAGCCGCAGGTATTGATCGCAAGGCGCTGGCGGCCAAGGGCGTGCGGGTGTTCTACACCCAGGTGTTCCGCGATAATTTTTTCCACGCCGATGCGCACTCCGGCAACATCTGGGTGGATGCGACCCGCAAGGACAATCCGCGCTTCATCGCGCTGGATTTCGGCATCGTCGGGCAGTTGAGCACCCGCGACCAGTATTACCTGGCCGAGAATTTCATGGCGATCTTCCAGCGCGACTATCGGCGCATCGCCGAGTTGCACGTGGAAGCAGGCTGGATGCCGTCCAACATCCGCATCGACGAACTGGAGGCAGCCTGCCGCTCGGTGTGCGAGCCCTACTTCACGCGGCCGCTGTCGGAAATCTCGCTGGCCGAAGTGATGGTGAAACTGTTCCGCACCGCGCAGCGCTACCAGCTCACCCTGCAGCCGCAGTTGATCCTGCTGCAGAAGACCCTGCTCAATATCGAAGGCGTCGGCCGCCTGCTCGACCCGAAGATCGACATTTTCGCGGTGGCCAAGCCCGTGCTCGAGGACATCCTGCGTGAGCGCTACAGCCCGCAGACCCTGCTGGGCGAGCTGCGCAAGCGGCTGCCGGAGTTCGTCACCTACGCACCCGAGATGCCGCGCCTGGTGCGAGATTTCCTGGTCCAGCAGGTATCAGGCACGCATCAGCTGAACATGCGTTCGGTGGAACTGGCCGAACTGGCGCGCATCTCGCGCGACGGACAGCGGCAAACGACCTACGCCATCCTTGGCGCCGGCCTGCTGGTGTGCGCGGCCGTGCTGCATGCGCTTGATGCCGCCGGCCCGCCGGTGTTCGGCATTGCCGTGCCGGTGTGGCTGGCCTGCATCGGCGCCTTCGGCGCGTTCCTGGCGGCCTGGCCCAGGCGGCGATGAGCGTGACCGCGCCCGCGGCGAGTTTTGCGCCGCGCGATGTCGAGCCTGCGCCGATCCCCGTGCTGCATCTTGGCGAGGGCTTCGCCGTGGTGGACAAGCCGGCGGGCCTGATGGCACACGCCAGTGCGATGGCGCGCGGCGAAGACGATTTCCTGGTGGATCGCCTGCGCGCGCAGTTCGGCCACGCCGTGCATCTGGTGCACCGCCTGGATCGCGCCACCAGCGGCTGCCTGCTGGTGGCCTTTGATGCCGGCACGGCAGCCAGGTTGGGCGCCCGCTTCATGGATCGCGACGTGACCAAGCACTACCTGGCGATCTGCCGCGGCTGGCCGGAGCCCGAGCTGCTGCTCGACTATCCGCTGGATGGCGGCCCGGGCAAGCCCGAGAAAAAACTGGCGATCACGCATTTCCTGCGGCTTGGCACCGGCGAGCTGGCGATGCCCAGCGCTGCGCATCCCACCTCGCGTTATGCCTTGCTGCAGTGCACGCCGCACACGGGCCGGTTTCGGCAGATACGGCGACACCTCAAGCACCTGTCGCATCACCTGATCGGCGATTCCAGCCACGGCGATGGTCGGCACAACCGGCACTTCCGCATGCACGGCGTGCACCGCATGCTGCTGCACGCATGGCGGCTGGAGTTCGACGATCCGGCCAGCGCCGCGCGGGTGACCGTGCAGGCCCCGCTGGACCGTGAATACAGCAAGGCGCTGCAATTGCTGTCGCTTTCCCTTGCACACGCCGCGCACGCGGCCTGACCCGGAGCGATCCACGCACGCCGATGGCAAAACTGTATTTCTATTATTCGGCGATGAACGCCGGCAAGACCACCACGCTGCTGCAGAGCGCGTACAACTACCATGAGCGCGGCATGCGCACGCTGATCCTGACGCCGCGCATGGACGATCGCGCAGGCGCAGGCGTGGTTGCCTCGCGCATCGGCCTGAAGGCCGATGCGCATTCAATAGGCGCCGGCGATGACCTGCTCGATATCGTGCGCGAAGACATCGCCGCGCGCGGCCCGCTGGGTTGCGTGCTGGTGGATGAGGCGCAGTTCCTGGGCAAGTCGCAGGTCTGGCAGCTCAGCGATGTGGTGGATGTGCTCGGCGTCCCGGTGCTGGCCTATGGATTGCGCACCGACTTCCGCGGCGAGCTGTTCACCGGCAGCGCGGCGCTGCTGGCACTGGCCGACAACCTGATCGAGATCAAGACCATCTGCCACACCGGCAAGAAGGCGACCATGGTGGTGCGCGTGGATGACAACGGCCACGCGGTGCAGGACGGCCCGCAGGTGGAAATCGGTGGCAACGAGCGCTATGTGTCGGTGTCACGCGCGGAGTTCAAGAAGATCATGGCGGGCGAAGGCCTGATCGAACCGGCGCAGCCGCGGCTGCTGTAGCCGATGGCGGTGTTGTTGGAACTTGCCTCGGACGCGCTGGCTCAGCGTCTGCAGGCGGCAGACAATTCCGCCAGACGACGCAGCTCACGCAGGTGTTCGGGCTCGATGCGTCTGGCTTCCTCAAGCGCGCCGCGGCGCAACGCGATGCCCTGCTCGCGCCGTCCCGACAGGCAGGCTTGGGCGGCTTGCAGGACTTGTGCCTGCCATCGGATTCGACGCGTGCCTGGATCGCTGGCCAGGCGCGCCACCAGCGCATCAATCTGCGACGCAGCGGTCGGGTCGCGCGCCAGTTGCGCGAGACGTGCACGACTCAACGCCAGGGCCGGGTCCGCGGCCGCCGGCGTCGCCGGCGTCGCGGGCACGCGCGCGAGCAGCTCGCGCGCAGCCGCGAGGTCGCCGTGATCCAGCGCCGACTCCGCCATCAAGCCGATGGCCGGTACCGCAGCATCGGCCGACTGCGCCTCCAAGCTCGCCAGGCAGGCGCGGCGGCTGGCATCGGCGGCAGCGTCCTGGCCCAGTGCCGATTGCGCCTGGGACCGGTGGCACAGCGCCCAGGCATGGGCACCGGCCTGGCCGTTGTGGGTCCAGATCCGCATCGCCTCACCGAGCAATTGTTCGGCCTGGGTCGGCTGGTCGCGCTCCAGCGCCACCAGCCCACGCAAAGCCATGGTCGTGGCGAGTTCGGTGCTGTCGGCACCCATGCGGGCGGCCAGGCTGTCCTGCACCTGTGCGAGCAGCTGTTCAGCGTCGCCAAACTCCCCGGTGTTGACCAGCACGCTTGCCAGCTCGGACTGCACCAGCGTCGTGCGTGGATGCATATTGCCGAAGCGGCTCACGGCAATCTGCAACGCCTGGCGATAGGCCGCCTTGGCTTCGAGCGGGTTGTGCAATTGCTCGTAGGTCGCGCCGAGGTTGCGCCAGATGTCCACGCCCAGGGCGTTCTGTTCGCCGCCGCTGCTGCGCAGCTGGTCAAGCGCCGCGCGCAGCTCGCGCTCGGCCTGCTGGGCTTCGCCACCGTGGATGCGCAAGGCGGCGAGGTCGTTCTGGCTCTCGGCGACCAATGCGCCGGCATCGGGTAGGCCGCGCCGCACTGCAAGGGCTTGCCGGAACAAGTCGCGCGCAGCGGCCGGATCGTCGGCCTGCGCGTGGCAGCGGCCGAGCTGGGAAAGGAACCCGGCGCTCTGCGCAGGCCAGGCGTCGGCCAGGCTGGTCGCCTGCTTGTGCATCGGCTCCAGCCGCTCCAGGCACTCGCGCTGGCGGCCAAGTTCACGCAGGGCATGGGCGCGAAGCGATGCGGCATCCAGGCGCAGGCTGGCCGGCGCACTGTCGCCGAGTGTCCCCAGGATTGCCCGTTGCCGATCGAGCAGGGACAGGGCCAGGCTTTCATCGCCCAGGCCCGAACGCAGTTTCGCGACCAGGCCGATCAGCTCTGCGCGCGCGCGCGGTTGCGACACCAGTTCGGTGTCAGCGCGCGCCACGCCCGCGTCCAGCAGGGCACGCACATCCACGCCCTTGCGTCCGCCCTGGCCCGAGTTTTCGAACAGTGCGACCACGAAATCCTGCATCGCCTGCGCGCGACTGGCTTCCTGCACGGCGCGGCTGGCCTGCCAGGACACGATCGCCAGCGCGACCGCGAGCACGCTGCTCACGCCAACGCCCACGCCGATGCCCAGTGCGTGGCGGCGCAGGTACTTGTGCGCCCGATACGGCAAGCTCTGCGCGCGCGCCTGCACCGGCTGGCCCTCGAGATGGCGACGCAGGTCTTGCGCCAGCGCCTCGACGGATGGGTAGCGTTGCTCGGGTTGCTTGCTCAGCGCCTTGAGCACGATATTGTCCAGGTCCCCGGCAAGCAGGCGTGCGCGGCGCTTTTCGGCCAGCGATCCGTTCTCGCGCGCATGGCGCGCGGCCACCTGCGATGGCCGCCCGGGTTCGTGCCCGAGGATGGCTTCTTCCCAGGCGGCATCGCTGTGCCGGGTCAGTTCGTAAGGCCGGCAGTCGGTGAGCAATTCGTACAGCACCACGCCGAGCGCATAAACGTCGGTCATGGTCGTGATCACTTCGCCGCGCAATTGTTCCGGCGCGGCGTAGTGCAGCGTGAAGGCGCGGCTGCCGGTGCGGGTGATCTCGGCGGCGAGTGACTGATCCTGGTCGAGCAGCTTGGCGATACCGAAGTCGAGCAGGCAGACCTCGCCGGCCGAGGTCACCAAAATATTGGACGGCTTCAAGTCGCGGTGCACGACCAGGTTGGCGTGCGCGTGGCTGACTGCGGCGCAGACCTGGGCAAACAGATGCAGTCGCGCCCGCAGGTCGAGACCGCGCTTGGTTGCATAGTCGGTGATCGGGTCGCCGCGCACGTAGTCGAGCGCAAGGTAGGGCTGCCCGTCCTCGCTGATGCCAGCGTCGAGCAGGCGCGCGATATGCGCATGGCCGAGTCGCGCGAGGATCTGCCGCTCGCGGGTGAAGCGTGCATGCAGGCCGACGTCGCCCAGCCCGGGGCGCAGCAGTTTCAGCGCGACGCGGCGCTCGTACAGTCCGTCTGCGCGCACTGCCAGCCAGACCTGGCCCATGCCACCTTCGCCAATCGAGGACACCAGCCGATACGGACCGATCTCCTGCCCGGGCTGCGCCGAGAACAGGCTGGCGTTCACGACCGGCTGCGACATGAAGTCGGGGCGCTCGTCTTCCAACGCCATCAGCTGCCTGAGTTCGCTGGCGAGCGAGGGGTCACTGGCCTCGATGTCGGCCAGGCGCAGCGCGCGCGGTCGTCCGGTCAGCTCGAGCAGTTCATCGAGCAACGGCGACAGGGTGGCCCAACGCTCGCCTCGCATGGCCGGTGTCCTTCAGTCCTGCAGCGAGGCCAGCAGGTACAAGCGGGCCTTTTGCCAGTCGCGGCGCACACTGCGTTCCGAGCGTTTGAGCAGGCCGGCGATCTCGGCCTCGGACAGGCCGGCGAAATAGCGCAGCTCCACCACCTGCGCCAACCTGGAGTCGACATTGGCCAGTCGGGTCAGCGCCACGTCCAGGCCGAGCAGTTCTTCGTTGATGCGCATGCCGCCGCCGACATCCTCGGGCAGGTCGGTCACCCGGTGCAGGTCGCCGCCACGCTTCACGGCCATGCGCTGGCGGGCGTAATCCACCACCACGCTGCGCATGGCCGAGGCGGCGTACGCAAAGAAATGGGCACGGTCTTCGAATTTCGCGTCGGCGCGACCGACAAGTCGCAAGTAGGCTTCGTGCACCAGGCCGGTTGCGTCGAGGGTATGGCCGTTCTGGTTGCCCAGTTGGCGCCGGGCCATGCTGTGCAGTTCGCGATACAAGGTCGACAGGACCCGATCCAGCGCGCCGCGATCGCCGTCGCGCGCAGCGCTCAGCCATTGCGTAATCTCGGCGCTTTCGCTCACCGTGCACTCCCCGGGTCATGCGTCCCGTCTGCGCGGGATAGTGCGGACACTATAGACCTTGCGTGACAGCTGTCACGCGCCTGAGTCCACAAACTGCGACAAATTGACCGCCGTCCGTTCGACGACCGGGGCATCCTGGCCAGCCGGCTACCCGTCAGCGCTGGCAGGTCCGGCACCAGGCGGTGGCGCGGTTCCCGATCCGGCGGCCGCGCAGGGGCTGGCCGCAGACGCGGCATGGGCGGCCCTCCCGGCCATAGACGAACAGCTCCTGTTCGAAATAGCCAGGCAGCCCGTCCGGGCTGATGAAATCGCGCAGGGTCGTGCCGCCGCGCCGGATGGCGTGCTCAAGAATCTCCCGGACCGCCTGGGCCAGGCCGTCGTATTGGGCCCTGGAGACGCGGCCTGCGGCCCGACCCGGCGCGATCCCGGCGCG
>JBKJMY010000293.1:0-4429 GCA_046596115.1 Arenimonas sp. | reverse complement strand
GCTGCAGCGCTGCTGCCAGGGCAACAGGTTGGAAGGAAACTGGCCCTCGAGCACGAGCACCGCCTCGCCCGCCCCCAGCGGCAGGTTACGCGCCGCAGTGGCGATGCCGTAGGACGCTGATGGCACCAGTGCCACGGCATCCGCGTCACCATCCAATAGCCGCGCTGCCTGCGCACGCAGTTGTTCAGTGCTCACAGATGCGGGCACCGGCCCGCGCTGCCATGCGCTTTCTGCGGCTGCCTGCTCGGCGCTTCCCGCCGCCTGCACAGTGCGCAATCGTGGTGCCTGCGCAGCACAATCAAGGTACAGCCCCCCTCGGGAAGGCAGGAAGGCGGCAGCGGCGGTTGCCAAATCGCTCATGCCGGCACTGTACCGGAGCGCAGCACGCGCGGGATGCTCGGGATGCTCGGGATGCTCGGGATGCGTGGTTGCGTGGTTGCGTGGTTGCGTGAAGGCGGAATCACGGCCCGTTCAGCGCGTCCAGCTAGACTCGTGAGATGCGCGTAATGCCGGCTCCGCACCCGTCTGCCGATTCAGTGACCAGCGATGCGATGCTGCCGCGGTACGCAGCGGTGCGCGCGCGCAGCGTGGCACTGGCCTCGCCGCTGTCACCCGAAGACGCAATGGTGCAAAGCATGGACGACGCCAGCCCGGCCAAATGGCACCTGGCACACAGCACATGGTTCTTCGAGCGTTTCGTGCTGGCCCGGGATGCCGACTACTCACCGCTCCATCCGGACTGGGACGTGCTGTTCAACAGCTACTACCAAAGCGTCGGGCCCATGCATGCAAGGCCTCGGCGGGGGCTGCTGTCGCGGCCCTCGCTGGACCAAGTCCTGGAGTACCGCGCCAAGGTGGATGCACGCATTTCAAGCCGCCTGCAGTCCGGCAATATCGACGACGAGTCCGCCCAGGTGCTGCTGCTGGGAACCCATCACGAACAACAGCACCAGGAGTTGCTGCTGACGGACATCAAGCACGCGTTCTGGATGAATCCACTGGCACCCTGCTACCGCGGCGACCTGGTCAACGTCGCCGGTGACGCACGCGAGCTGCGCTGGATCAGTCGCGCAGAATGCGTGGTTGAAATCGGCGCGTCGGGCTGGCCGCAGTCGCCGGGTTTTGCATACGACAACGAGTCGCCGCGCCATCGCGTCCTGGTGCCGGCGCACGCTCTGGCCAGCCGGCCGGTGAGCAACCTGGAATACGCTGGCTTCGTCAATGACGGGGGTTACGAGCGAGCCGAGCATTGGCTCAGCGAGGGCTGGGACTTGTTGCAGTCGCAGCGCTTGCGCCGGCCGCTGTATTGGCATGCAGATGGCGATCGCGAGTTCACCCTCGGCGGCTGGCGCAAGCGGGACCTGCACGCGCCGGTCTGCCACCTGTCGCTGTACGAGGCGGACGCCTATGCACGTTGGGCCGGAGCACGCCTGCCGACAGAGGCGGAGTGGGAGCAGGCTGCCGCCCAGGTCGCGGTGGAGGGCAACCTGCTGGAGTGCGACGCACTGCACCCGCAGGGCGCTGGCGGCGCGCAAGCCGGCCTGCAACAGCTGTACGGCGACGTTTGGGAGTGGACCGCCTCGGCCTATGGCGCCTACCCCGGTTTCAAGCCCTTGTCCGGCTCGCTCGGCGAGTACAACGGCAAATTCATGAGCGGGCAATACGTGTTGCGTGGCGGCAGCTGCGCCACCCCGCGCGACCATCTGCGCGCCACCTACCGCAATTTTTTCCCCGCGCAAACGCGCTGGCAGTTCTCGGGCCTGCGCCTGGCAAAGGACTTGGCATGAATGCAACAGCAGTCGCCCTTACCGACCTTCGACCAAGCGCCGACGACATCACCGGCGACGTGTTGACCGGTCTATCGGGCACGCCCAAGCAGCTTCCGTCGAAATATTTCTACGACCGCCGCGGCTCGGAGTTGTTCGAGCTGATCACCCGCCAGCCGGAGTACTACCTGACCCGCGTGGAGCTGGCCCTGTTCGCTGACCGTGCCGCCGAGATCGCCCGCGCGGTCGGAGCGAAGGCCCACGTCGTTGAATACGGCAGCGGTAGCGGACGCAAGACCCGCCTGCTGCTCGACGCGCTGGAGGACCCGGTTGCCTATACCCCGGTGGAGATTTCCCGCAGCGCGCTGTTGGGCAGCGTCGAACGGCTGGACCGCGAATTCGACGGCGTCGAGATGCTGCCGGTGTGCGGCGACTTCACCGAGCCGGTGCCGCTGCCGCGGCCTTCCCGCGAGGCACAGCGGGTGCTGGTGTTCTTCCCGGGCTCGACCCTGGGCAACTTCACCAACGCCGATGCCGTGCACCTGCTGCAAGCCATGCGCCAGACCATGGGCGCGCGGGGTAGCGCGCTGATCGGCATCGACCTGCAGAAGCCGGCCGACATCATTGAGGCCGCATACAACGACGCCGCCGGCGTCACCGCGGACTTCACCCTCAACCTGCTGGCACGATTGAACCGCGACATCGGCAGCGACTTCGATCTTGATGCCTTCAGCCACCGGGCAATCTACGTGCCCGGGGCTGGGCGGGTCGAGACCTTCCTGGACAGCCATCGCGACCAAGTCGTGTCGGTGGCGGGACGGCGCTTCCACTTCGCTGCGGGCGAGGCGATGCAGGTTGAATACAGCCACAAATACTCCGACTCGGGATTCACCGCGCTGGCAGGCCGGGCCGGGCTTCGCGTGGTGAGACAGTGGAACGATGACCGCGATTGGTTCGGGCTGCGACTGCTGCAGCCGTGAGCACGCAGCGATGAGCACGCAGCGATGAGCACGCAGTCACGAGCACGCAGCCGCCGCACCGGCCAGCTACAGCTACGACGACTTGCGCCCGGTGGATCTGGAGCTGGTGCCCTGCGTGCTAGTCGCGTGACCGCGGACCAATAGCCGAAGTTCAGCGCAGGTTGCGCGGAAGCGAGCGATGCACGGCAGTCGCCGCGATCGCCGCATGGCCAAAGGCCACGCCGATCTGGTTGATCACATCGACTACGTCACCGATGGCATACAGCCCGGGCACCGAGGTGCACAGGTGCGCATCCACGACCAGATCGCCGTTGTCATCACACTCCGCGCCGAGTTCCCTGGCCAGCGCAGACTGGACGCTGGATCCCTGCATCGGATACAGGGCGTCGAATCGGCGACTGGACCCGCCCGCGAAATCGATCTCGATGCCACCGCCGGCCAACGCCCGGGCCTGGATTGCCGGTGTCTGCACCAGTTCAATGCCGCCAGCTTCGAGTCGTGCGATGCCGTCCGCATCCAGGCCATCCCGGTCAGGCATCGCGAGCAGCGCGACGCGGCGTGTGTAGGTGCGCAGGAACAATGCGTGGTCCAGCGCGAGTTTCGGCGGCCCAAACACCGCGAGGTCCTGGTCGAGCACCTCGTAGCCATCGCATATCGGGCACCAACGCAGGGCGCCGGCGAGGGTGGCGTCTTTCAATCCCGGGAAGTCCGGATGCTGGTCGACTACCCCGGTTGCCAGGATCA
The DNA here is from genome assembly GCA_046596115.1 of Arenimonas sp. GTDB lineage: Bacteria > Pseudomonadota > Gammaproteobacteria > Xanthomonadales > Xanthomonadaceae > Arenimonas. The sequence continues at coordinate 939 of JBKJMY010000293.1, read as the reverse complement.
CCCGCGCGGCCCGCAGGATAGTTCCACCCGCGACCGCTTCGAATCCACCATCGATCACACGCAATGTTTCGACCCGCGCACGTTCTGGCCGCACGCCATGGCGCTGTGCCTGTTCGCGCAGCCGGGCGAGCAACTCCGCTCCCGAGATACCGTCGGGGTATCCGGCCAGGTTGTGTGTTCGCGCAATGGACTCGGCCCGGCTTGGACCCGCTTCCACGCATGCGATGTCACGGCGGTACCGCGCGAGGTAGGTTGCCGCGCTCAGGCCGGCCGGTCCCGCGCCAATGATCAGGCAGTCGAGCATGTACTGCTCCGTAGTCGGCCCGAACCGCGGGCCAGGTCGATTATGCGATGGCAGCGCGCTGCATCGCTTCGCGCGGCGGGCGACGGTTGCTGCGGCGTTCACGACCAAGGTCGCGTCGCTCAACTGGCGTTTTGCGAGCGAAGGCGCTGGGATGGTGCCCCGAATTCCAAGGGCCGATCGACGCGTCGACCCTGCCTGGCTCGGGGACACGCTGTCCGGAAAATAAAAACGCCGGCACATGGCCGGCATCTTCCTGCAGAGTGGCGCGCCCGGAGAGATTCGAACTCCCGACCACCAAGTTCGTAGCCTGGTGCTCTATCCAGCTGAGCTACGGGCGCACAGCAGAACGACAATTATGGGGGAGCGGTGGGGGATCGTCAAACCATTCTATCCTTCATGGATTCTTCGCAAATCGGGACGGCCTGCCTTTTTGTCGAACGAGGGTTGTTATACAAATCTCTCCGCCAAACACCAAAATGCCCCCTTTCGGAGGCATTTTGGTGTTTGGCGGAGAGAGAGGGATTCGAACCCTCGATGGGAGTTAAGGCCCATACTCCCTTAGCAGGGGAGCCCCTTCGGCCACTCGGGCATCTCTCCGGGGTATTACTGCCGCCGGACTGGCCAGTGGACCGGTC
>JBKJMY010000253.1:0-2870 GCA_046596115.1 Arenimonas sp. | reverse complement strand
GCCCCGGACGCGACGGCAAGCATTGCAATGCCAGCGACAAGCGCCAGGGCAAGAAGATCAGGGGTATGGCGCGGCGTCGAGGGGCTGGCAGCTTGGGGCACCGATCATCCTTGCAATCAGAAGCGGGGATTCTACCGCCCCCGGTCGCGCGCGGGTCGGCGCTGCGCACCCCGGACTGCCCAATTCAGCTGGCGTTGAAAAAAAACGGCCCGCCGAGGCGGGCCGTCCGGAGTTGCCTTGCGGCGTGGATTACCAGATCGCGACCTTGTCACTGCCGCTGCGCACCATCGGGTCGCCTGGCTTGCAGCTGAAGGCACGGGCAAACGCATCCATGTTCGACGGTGCGCCCATCGCGCGCAGGCTCTCGGGCGCGTGCGGGTTGGTGTTCAACATCACCGCCATTGCCTCCGGGCGACGCTGGCCGCGCCAGATCGTGGCGAAGTTCAGGAAGAAGCGCTGGTCTTGGGTGAAGCCATCGATCAGGCCGACACGCTTGTTGGCCAGGTCCTTCTGCAACGCATCGAAAGCGATATTGATGCCACCGAGGTCGCCGATATTCTCGCCCAGGGTCAGCTGGCCCTTCACGTGCGTGCCGTTGACCTGGTAGTCGTCGAACTGCTTGACCAGCTTGGCGGTGCGTTCGTTGAACTGCTTGCGATCGGAATCCGTCCACCAGTTCTTGTTGTTGCCGTCCTTGTCGAACTGGCTGCCCTGGTCGTCGAAGCCGTGCATGATCTCGTGCCCGATCACCGCGCCGATGCCGCCGTAATTCAGTGCCGGGTCGGCCTTGGGATCGAAGAAGGGCGGCTGCAGGATCGCGGCCGGGAACACGATCTCGTTCTTGAGCGGGTTGTAGTAGGCGTTCACCGTCTGCGGGGACATGCCCCATTCCTGGCGATCGACCGGCTTGCCGATCTTGTTCATGCGGTACGCGTTCTCGAATGCAGTGGCGGCCATCGCGTTGGCGTAGTAACTGTTGCTGCCGTTGATGGCCAGGCCCGAGAAGTCGCGCCACTTGTCGGGGAAGCCGATCTTCGGATCGAAGGTTTCGAGCTTGGCAAGGGCCTGGGCCTTTGTCTCCGGGCTCATCCACTCCAGGTTCTGGAGACGGTCCTTCAGGGCCAGGCGCAGGTTGCCGACCAGTTGCTGCATCGCGACTTTGGATTCCTCCGGGAACACCTGCTTGACGTAGATCCGGCCGAGCGCCTCGCCCATGGTGCCGTTGATCGTGCCCAAGACGCGCTTCCAGCGCGGGCGTTGTTCCGGCTGGCCGCTGAGGGTCTTGCCGTAAAAGGCGAAGTTCTCGTCGCTCGCCGCGTTGGAGATGAAGGGCGCGGCATCATTGAGCACGTGGTAGCGCAGGTAGCTCTGCCAGCTCGACACCGGCACCTGGGTGAGCATCGCGTTGAACTCGGCAAAGAATTTTGGCTGGCTGAGCGAGAAGCCAGCCACGCCGGTGACCTTTTCGGCCGCCAGGAATTTGTTCCAGTCGAAACTCGGGGTCGCCTTGTTGCCTTCCTCGATGGTGACCCAGTGGTACTGGTTGGCCGGGTCGCGGCCTTCGATCGGGGTCAGCGAGGCCTTGGCCAGGCGGGTTTCAAACGCGAGCACATCGGCGGCCTGCGTCTTGGCGGCTGCAGCGTCCACGCCGCCGATCACCAGCATGCGTTCGACATGGGCCAGGAAGGCATCACGGATTTCCTGGTACTTCGGTTCCAGGTAGTACGCGCGCTCGGGCAGCGACAGGCCCGCTTCGCTCGCATAGCCGGAGGTCTTGCTCGCGTCCTGGAAATCCTCGGCGGCATCGAAGGTGAACAGTTGGGCGTCGCCGTGGGCGAAGCTGTCGTAAAGGAAGTTGGCGATGCCGGCGTTATCGGTGATGGCGTTGACCTTGTCCAGGGTCGGCTTGACTGGCGCGATGCCGTCGGCGTTGACCTTGGCTTCGTCCATGCCGAGGCGATAGAAGTCGCCGAGCTTCTGCTCATTGCTTCCAGCCGGGAATCCGCCCTTGCCAGCAGCCTCGACGATCTGCTTCTGCGCATCGAGCGAGCGCTCGCCGAGCATGTTGAAATTGCCCCAACTGGTCTTGTCGGCCGGGATCGGATTGGCGGCGAGCCACTTGCCGTTGACGTGCGCGTTCAGGTCGGTGCAGATGGGCACGTTCGCATCCAGGTCGGCGGGATCAAAGTGCGGCGTCGCCGTCAGCTTGGACATGTCGAGGGTGAGTTCCGGCGGCACCGCCGGTGCGGCGGCCGTCGCGGCAGCGCTGTCATCTCGCTTGCAGGCGGCGAGGGCGCCGGTGATGGCCAGGGCCAGGCCAAAATGTTTGAAGGAAATGGGTTTCACGTGCGGCTCCGTGCCCGGGCTGCGGGCGATTGATCGGTCGGGGGTGCTGCCGGGGACTGAACGGGCAGACTGCCAAGCGTACGTCATCGGCTCCGTGACCCGGCATAGGCCGTTGGTCACGGGTCCGTGCCTTCGACGCGCGCCGAGGCTAGACTGGCCGGGCTCTCGAGGAGGGGCAAGCCTGATGCAGACACCGCCCGCAAGATTCCTGATCACCGCGTTGCTGCTGGTGTCGGCGCTTCTTGGCAGCCCCGGGGCGGGGGCGCAGGTGGGCACGTCCTCGCCGATTCCCGGGTCGGCGCCAAAGGTGGTCGCTGCTTCGCCCGTTTTGGGCACCCAAGCGGCCGATGCGGACAGCCCGGTTTCGCATCCGCTGGAAGACCCGAATGCGCCACCACAGAAGACAGTCGATCCAGTCGCGCCGGCCATCGGCGCAAACGCTGTCGACTCCGTGCTCAATCCCGGCCGGCTGCGGCGGCCGCTGGTCCGCCCATTGCTTGCACCGGGCGCCTCGCCACTCGCGC
>JBKJMY010000234.1:0-11250 GCA_046596115.1 Arenimonas sp. | reverse complement strand
TCCAGCCAGCCTCTCCGCAAGGGACGGTACCAGGCAAGCAGATTGACCGGAAAGCGGGTATCCCGCATAATTCCGCTTCTGTCCGTGACCGCGGGCAGGATTTCATTCATTATAACTACAGAGGAATTCCGGTCATGTACGCAGTCATCGTCACAGGCGGCAAGCAGTATCGCGTCATGACGGGCGAAACGCTCCGCGTCGAGAAGCTCGACGTCGAAGCGGGCAAGTCCGTCGAAATTGATAACGTCCTCATGGTTGGCGACGGTGACAAGATCACCATCGGCGCCCCGAGCATCGCCGGCGCGCTGGTGAAAGCCACCGTCAAGTCGCATGGTCGTCTGGACAAGATCCGCATCGTCAAGTTCCGCCGCCGCAAGCACCATCGCAAGCAGATGGGCCATCGGCAGCACTTCAGCGAAATCGAAATCACCGGCATCACGCTCTAACGCGAAGGAGAACTCGTCATGGCATCAAAGAAGGGCGTAGGTTCATCGCGCAACGGTCGCGATTCCAACCCGAAGTACCTGGGCGTCAAGATCTACGGCGGCCAGGCCATTGAACCGGGCAATATCATCATCCGCCAGCGCGGCACCGAGTACCATCGCGGTCCGGGCGTCGGCATGGGCCGCGACCACACGCTGTTTGCGCTGGTCGCTGGCAAGGTGGATTTCTCGATCAAGGGTCCGCAGAAGCGCCGGACCGTCAGCGTCGTCGCGGCCGAGTAATCGTCCCGGCGGCTCGCGACTGGCCCCGCTTCGGCGGGGCTTTTCGTTCGTGGGAGCCGGTTCTGTGGGAGCGGCTTTTGTGGGAGCGGCTTCAGCCGCGATTCCTGACTCCCGATAGAATGAATCATCGCGGCTAAAGCCGCTCCCACATCCATACACAGTGACAGGTGCCGTTTTATGAAGTTCGTCGATGAAGCAGTGATCACCGTGTTTGCCGGCAGCGGCGGCAACGGCTGCGTCGGCTTTCGACGCGAGAAGTTCATCCCGCTCGGCGGCCCTGACGGTGGCGACGGCGGCGACGGCGGCAGCATCTGGATGGAAGCCGACGACAGCCTCAACACGCTGATCGACTTCCGCCACATGCGCCAATTCCGCGCCCAGCGCGGCGAAAACGGCATGGGTCGGCAGATGTATGGCAAGGCCGGCGAAGACGTGACCGTGCGCGTGCCGATCGGCACTGAAGTGGTGAACGTGGCAACCGATGAAATCATCGGCGAGTTGATGGAGCATGGCCAGCGCATCCTGGTTGCCCGCGGTGGTGATGGCGGCAAGGGCAATGTGCACTTCAAGAGCTCGCTCAACCGCGCGCCGCGCAAAGCCACCACCGGCACGACGGGGGAAGAGCGCGACCTGCGCCTGGAGCTGAAGCTGCTCGCCGATGTCGGCCTGCTCGGCTTCCCGAACGCGGGCAAGAGCACGTTCGTGCGCGCGGTCTCCGCGGCCACGCCGAAGGTCGCCGACTATCCATTCACCACGTTGTATCCAAACCTGGGCGTGGTCAGCGTCGAGCCCTACCGCAGCTTCGTGATTGCCGACATCCCCGGGATCATCGAAGGCGCGGCGGAGGGCGCTGGCTTGGGCAGCTTGTTCCTGCGCCATGTGCAGCGCACCCGATTGTTGTTGCACCTGGTGGACATGGCGCCGTTTGACGATGTCGATCCGGTGTATCAGGTTCGCGCGATCGAGGACGAGCTGCGCCAGTACGATCCGGGCATGCTGGCCAAGCCGCGCTGGCTGGTGCTTAACAAGGGCGACCTGCTGGACGATGCCACCCGCGCCAAGCGCGCACAGGAGATCGTCGATGCGCTGGAGTGGAAGGAGCCGTGGTTCGTGGTGTCGGCGATCGGCCGCGACGGCACCTGGCCGATCATGCTCAAGGTGCAGCAGTTCTTCGACGAGACCAAGCGCGATGCCGCAGAGGCCGCCGAGGATGCCGCCGAGCGGGCGCGGATGGCGCGTGAAGGGTGAGTCTGCCGCCAGTGCGGGTGCGCCGCCGGCGCGCACGGGCACCATGCGGGCAAGCGAACACCTGCCTGCAAACGACAACATGCCGGCAAACGACAACACGCCGGCAAACAAAAAGCCCGCCGAAGCGGGCTTTTGCTTGCATCTGCCAGCGGCCGAAGCCGCCGCACGACTCGGATCAGGCAGCGGCCTTCAGCGCCTTGATGCGGGCATTGATGCGGCTCTTGTGCCGGGCAGCCTTGTTGCGATGGATCAGGCCGCGGGCGCTGAACCGGTCCAGGATCGGCACGGCAGTCTTGTAGGCCGCTTCTGCGGTAGCAGCGTCATTCGCCTCGAGCGCCTTCAGCACGCGCTTGACGGCGGTGCGCAGCATGGAGCGGTTGGCGACGTTGCGGGCGTTGCGGACGACGGTCTGCTTGGCGCGCTTTTTGGCGGACTTGATGTTGGCCACTGGGTGACACTCCGAAATGGGGATGAGGCGGTGCGAAAGACCCGAAAGTATGGCGGTTTCATGGGCTTGAGTCAATTGGGGGCAACCGCGTGAGTCGTCCGAGCCTGCTGCGCTCTACCTTGAGCTTCACCGGGGGTACCTTCGTCTCACGAATCCTGGGACTGGCCCGGGAAATCGTCTTTTCGACGGTGTTCGGCGTCAATGCCACCACGGATGCCTTCTGGGTCGCGTTCCGGATCCCGAATTTCATGCGCCGCCTGTTCGCCGAGGGAAGCTTTTCCACCGCCTTCGTGCCAGCCCTGACCGAGGTCAAGGAAAAAGGCACGCACGAGGATGTGCGGGCGATGATCTCCCGCGTGTCGGGCACCCTGGGTGGGGTGCTGCTGCTGGTGACGGCGCTTGGCATGCTGTTCGCCCCCCAGTTGGCCAGCCAGTTTTCTTCGGAGGCCGGGGGCGGTGACCAGAAGTTGGCGCTGACGGCGGACCTGCTGCGGATCACCTTCCCGTTCCTGCTGTTCATCTCACTCACCGCAATGGCGGGCGCGGTGCTGAATACGTTCCACCGCTTCGCGATCCCGGCGGTGACGCCGGTCATCATGAATATCTTCATGATCGCGGCTGCGTTGTGGTGGGCGCCGCATTTCGCAGTGCCGGTGACCTCCATGGCATGGGCAATCCTCTTCGCCGGCATCGTCCAGTTGCTGGTGCAGTTACCGGTGCTCGCGCGCCTGGACCTGCTGTCGATGCCGCGCTGGGGTTGGCGCTTCCCCGAAGTGCGCAAGGTGATGCGGCTGATGGTGCCGACCCTGTTTGGTTCCTCGGCGATGCAGGTCAACCTGCTGTTTGACACATGGGTCGCGGCCCAGTTGATCACCGGCTCGCAGAGTTGGCTGACCCAGAGCGACCGGCTGCTGGAATTTCCGCTTGGGATGTTCGGCGTGGCGCTGGGGACAGTGATCCTGCCGTCACTGTCGCGGCATCACGTCAACACAGATCACGCCGGCTTCTCCCGCGCGCTCGACTGGGGGCTGCGGACCACACTGCTGATCTCGGTACCGGCCATGCTCGGTTTGGTGCTCCTAGCGTATCCGCTGATCGCGACCATGTTGCAGCACGGCCAATACACGACGCACGACGCGCAGATGGCCGCCCTGTCGCTGGGCGGACTCAGCCTGGGCCTGCCCGCGTTCGCACTGGTGAAGGTGCTGGCCCCGGCATTCTTCGCCCGCCAGGACACGCGCACACCGGTACGCGCCGGTATCGCAGCGATGGTCGCCAACATGGTGCTGAATGTAGCGTTGCTCGGGCTGCTGTTCTGGCTCTGGCACACCCCGGCCGACCTCGGCCAGGGCTGGCGTGTCGCGCTTGCGCAAATCCCTGGCCTGCACCTCGCGGTGGCCCTCGCAAGCGCCCTGGCCAGCTACCTCAACCTGTGGCTGCTGTGGCGGTCCCTGGGCCGCGCTGGTATCTATCAGCGCGAACCCGGCTGGGGCCGGTTCCTGCTCCGACTGGTCTGCGCCTGCACGGTGATGGTGGCGCTGGTGCTGGCCGGACTGTGGCTGTTCCCGGACTGGACCGTGGGCAAGTATCAGCGCATCGCACAGCTGCTTGCCCTGGTCGCTGGCGGCGGCCTGGCTTATGTCGCGGTGCTATTTGCCATGGGCTTCCGGGTTCGCGATCTGCGGGGTGTCTGACGGTGCCAGCCGCTATACTTCGCGCATGAAACGGCTGTTCCGGGACGTCGGGGGCGAGTGCATCAGCCCCCAGGGCAGCGTGGTTTGCATCGGAGCTTTCGACGGCCTGCATCGTGGGCATCAGGCGCTGGTCGGCCATGCGCGGGCGCGCGCGCATGCAATGCAGTTGCCCGCCGTCGGCCTGAGTTTCGAGCCACTGCCCCGCGAGTTCTTCGCTCGGGGCGAGTTGCCGCCCCGCCTGCTGTTGCCACGCGCCAAGTTCGAGGGCCTGTGCGCCCTGGGCATGGACGCGGTCGGTTTGCTCCGGTTCAACGCACTGCTCGCATCGATGTCGCCGCAGCAGTTCGTGGACCACATCCTTGTTGACCGGCTGCGCGCGCGCGAAGTCTGGGCTGGGCCGGACTTCCGGTTTGGCAAGGCGCGCGCCGGTGACCTGGCACTACTGAAGGAATTCGGCGTCTCCCGTGGCTTTGCCGCCGGCGAGATCCCGCCGGTGCTGCTGGATGGCGAACGCGTTTCCAGTTCCATCCTGCGTCAGCAACTGGCCGACGGTGACTTGGCCGGCGCGCAAGCCGGGCTTGGCCGCCGCTACGCCATTGCCGGCAAGGTGGTGTATGGCCGCCAACTTGGCCGCAAGTTGGGCTATCCCACCGCCAATCTCCGCTTGATGGGCAAGCGCACGGCGCTTACCGGCGTCTACGCGACCTGGGTGTATGGCATCGGACCGCTGCCGCGTGCCTCGGTGTCCAGTCTTGGAACGCGGCCCACCGTGTTTGGACGCGAGCCTTTGCTCGAAGCGCATGTGTTTGACTTCGACGGCGACCTGTACGGCCAGCGCATCACGGTCGAGTTCGTGCACAAGCTGCGCGACGAAGTGCGGTTCGACGACCTGCCCGCGCTGGTACGCCAGATGGATGTTGATGCACAGCAAGCGCGCCGCATCCTTGCCGACGACAAGCTCGGCCATCGCCAGATCGAACCCGGAGTGTCCGCCTGATGTCCGCAGCACCCAAGGATTACAAAGCCACCATCTCGCTGCCGGACACGCAGTTTCCGATGCGCGGTGACCTGCCCAAGCGCGAGCCGCTCATGCTGGCAGCATGGCAGCGCGACGGACTGTATGCGCAGATTCGCGCGCATGCGGCGGGGCGCCCGACCTTTGTGTTGCATGACGGTCCGCCGTACGCCAATGGCGCGATCCATATCGGTCACGCAGTCAACAAGATCCTCAAGGACCTGGTGGTGAAGTCGCGCCTGCTCGCAGGTTTCGACGCGCCCTATGTGCCCGGCTGGGACTGCCATGGTTTGCCGATCGAGTTGGTGGTGGAAAAGAAATTCGGCAAGGTCGGCGACAAGCTCGACGCCGGGGAATTCAGGCAGAAATGCCGCGAATACGCCGCCGAGCAGATTGAAGGCCAGAGCCGCGATTTCCAGCGCCTGGGCGTGCTGGGCGACTGGGCGCGGCCGTACAGGACCATGGACTTCAGCTTCGAAGCAGACATGCTGCGGTCGCTGGCGAAGATCGTCGAGCGCGGCCACCTGTCGCGCGGCGTGAAGCCGGTGCACTGGTGTTTCGATTGCGGATCGGCACTGGCCGAGGCCGAGATCGAATACGCCGACAAGATGTCGCCGGCGGTGGATGTTGCCTACGACGCCATGGATGGGCGCGCGCTGGCCGAGCGCTTTGGCGTAGACAGCGGCGAGGCGATCGTGTCGGTGCCGATCTGGACCACCACGCCGTGGACCTTGCCGGCGAGCCTTGCTGTCACCCTTGGCCCGGATCTGGACTATGTGCTGGTGGAGGGCCCTTCGCGCGGCGGACGTCGCCAGTTGCTGGTGTTGGCCGAGGCGCTTGCGGAATCGGCAATGCGACGCTACGGCCTTGAGCGGGTGGATGTGTTTGGCACGGTCAAGGGCGCCGCGCTGGAACTGCTCCAGCTGCAGCATCCGTTTTATTCGCGCGTGCTGCCGATCATCCTTGGCGACCACGTAACCACCGACGCCGGTACGGGCGCCGTGCATACTGCGCCGGGCCATGGCCAGGAAGATTTCGTGGTCGGGCAGAAGTACGGCCTGGAAGTGCTCAACCCGATTGACGGCCGCGGCATCTTCCTGCCCAGCACCGAGATCTTCGCCGGCCAGTACATCTGGAAGGCCAATGACACCATCACCGCCCTGCTTGCAGAGCGCGGCGTGTTGCTGGCGTCGGAAAAACTCACGCACAGCTATCCGCATTGCTGGCGGCACAGGACGCCAGTGGCGTTCCGTGCCACCCCGCAGTGGTTCATCTCGATGGAGCAGGCAAACCTGCGTGCCGACGCGCTCGAGGCGATCAAGGGCGTCAAGTGGATCCCCGACTGGGGCGAGGCGCGCATCGCCGGCATGGTGTCGGGCCGCCCGGATTGGTGCATCAGCCGGCAGCGCACCTGGGGCGTGCCGATTGCGTTGTTCATCCATCGCGAAACCGGCGAGCCCCATCCGCGCAGCGTCGAGTTGATGCGCGCGGTGGCCGATCGTGTGCAGCAGGCCGGCGCGGATTCCTGGTATTCCCTCGATGCCACCGAGTTGCTCGGTGACGACGCCGCGCACTACGACAAGGTCACCGACATCCTGGATGTCTGGTTTGATTCCGGCGTGACCCACGAAGCTGTGCTGGCGGCGCGCCCGGAGCAGGGCCTGCGCAAGCCGGCCGACATGTACCTGGAAGGCTCCGACCAGCATCGTGGCTGGTTCCAGAGCTCGTTGCTGACCTCGGTGGCAATGGATGGCGTGGCGCCGTATCGCGCGGTCCTCACCCACGGCTTCACCGTGGACGACAAGGGCCGCAAGATGTCCAAGTCGATCGGCAACACGGTCGAGCCGCAAAAGGTGATCGACAATCTTGGCGCCGACGTGCTCCGACTGTGGGTGGCGTCTGTCGACTACCGCAACGAAATGTCGGTGTCCGACGAGATCCTCAAGCGCAGTGCCGATGCCTATCGCCGGATCCGCAATACTGCGCGCTTCCTGCTCGGCAACCTGGCCGGATTTGATCCCGCGCAACACCTCGTACCGGTGGAAGAATCGTTGTTGCTCGATCGCTGGGCCATGGCGCGGGCACGCTCGGTGAACGACCAGGTGTGGGCTGCCTATTCCGAATGTGATTTTGCGCGCGTTGTCTCTTTGGTGCAGAACTTCTGCACCAATGATCTTGGCGCGTTGTACCTGGACGTGACCAAGGATCGGCTGTACACCATGCAGCCCGACAGCCATGGCCGGCGGTCGGCGCAAGGTGCGATGTACCGCATCGCCGAGGCCTTCGTGCGCTGGATCGCCCCGGTGCTCAGCTTCACCGCCGAGGAAATCTGGGGTTACCTGCCCGGCGAACGCGTCGGCAATCCGTTGTTCACCACCACCGCAGACATCGACGCCTTGCTGCCTGCGGACGGCGTCTATCGCCAGACCGATGGCCCGCTGATGCAGCAGTTGCTGGCGCTTCGCGACGACGTGTCGAAGGTGCTCGAGCCGATGCGCGCAGACGGACGCATCGGCGCGTCGCTGGCCGCCGAGGTTGAAGTCTGGGCAGACGTGGACCCGGCCGCGTTAGCCGCGCAACCGGGCATCGCCGATGAGCTGCGCTTCCTGTTCATCACGTCGACGTTGTCGCTGGCGCCGCTCGCGACGCGTCCGGCGGATGTCGTGCAGCCCGAGGGCTCGAGCGGTTTCGTCCGCGCTCGCGCTTCGGCAAATAAAAAGTGCGTGCGTTGCTGGCATTACCGTGCCGATGTCGGCAGCTCTGCCGAAGACCCCGAGCTGTGCGCCCGTTGCGTCGTCAACGTCAACGGCGCCGGCGAAACGAGGAATTATTTCTAGTGCCGACGTCCCGTTCCTTTCCGCGTCCCAATGCGTTGCCCTGGCTTGTCCTGAGCGCGCTGCTGGTCATCCTCGACCAGGCCAGCAAGTTTGCCGCGGTGGCCAGGCTCGAGTTCCAGCAGCCGGTGCCGTTCGTGCCCGGGTTCTGGAACTGGACGCTGACCCACAACACTGGCGCAGCCTTCAGCTTCCTGGCCGATGCCGGTGGCTGGCAGCACACGTTGTTCATCGGACTGGCCTTGCTGATCAGCCTGGTGCTGGCCGTGGCCCTGCGCCGCACGCCACGCGCCGAGTGGCAGACGGCGCTACCCTACGCGCTGATCATTTCCGGCGCATTGGGCAATGTCATCGACCGGTTCCGGTTCGGCTACGTCATCGATTTCGTGCAGTGGTACTGGCGCGACCACTACTGGCCGGTGTTCAACCTGGCCGACAGTTGCATCGTGGTCGGCGCGGTCCTGATGGTGCTGTTCAGCCTGCGCCATCCGCGCGGGGCTAAAGTGGCCTGATGGATATCGTGCTCGCCAATCCCCGTGGCTTCTGCGCCGGCGTCGACCGCGCGATCGAGATCGTCAAGCGCGCCATTGAATCGCTGGGCGCGCCGATCTACGTGCGCCACGAGGTGGTCCATAACCGCTTCGTCGTCGAGGACCTCAAACAGCGCGGCGCGGTGTTCGTCGAGGAACTCGATGAAGTGCCAGCGGGTGGAACGGTGATCTTCAGCGCGCATGGCGTCTCGCAGGCGGTGCGTGCAGATGCGGCATCGCGGGGCCTGCGCGTGTTTGACGCAACCTGTCCGCTGGTGACCAAGGTGCATATCGAAGTGGCGCGCCACTGCCGCGCCGGTCGCGACGTGATCCTGATCGGACACGAGGGCCATCCGGAAGTGGAAGGCACCATGGGCCAATGGCAGGCCCAGGCGGGCGAGGGCCGCATCTACCTGGTCGAGGACGTGGCCGACGCGCAGGTCCTCGACATCGCGCAGGCGGACAACGTGGCCTACACCACGCAGACGACGCTGTCGGTGGACGAAACGCGTGACGTGATCGCCGCACTGCAGGCGCGCTTTCCGGCGCTGCAGGGGCCGCGCCACGACGATATCTGCTACGCCACGCAAAATCGCCAGGATGCGGTGCGTGAACTCGCTGCAGAATGCGACCTGGTATTGGTGGTCGGCTCGGTCAATAGCTCCAACTCGAACCGCCTGCGCGAGCTGGCGGAGAAGCAGGGCGCCACGGCCTACCTGGTCGATGGCGCCGAGCACATCGACCCGGCCTGGCTCGATGGCAAGCAGTGCGTTGGTGTCACCGCCGGTGCATCCGCGCCCGAGGTTCTGGTGCAGGGCGTGATCGCGCGGCTGCAGGCGCTGGGCGGGGCCGAGGTGCGCGAATTGCACGGCGAGCCCGAGGACATGGTGTTCGCGCTGCCCAAGGGGTTGCGGATCGTCCTGGTGGACTGACCTGCCACGCGCCGGTCCGCGCCGACCGTGGTGGGCGGCTCGGGTACAGGGCAAATTGACCCACGGGGCCGCAAACCCTAGAATTCACGCCTCACGCCGGAATAGCTCAGTTGGTAGAGCGGCGCATTCGTAATGCGTAGGTCGTAGGTTCGATTCCTATTTCCGGCACCACAAATACAAGCCCCGCTGACGCGGGGCTTTGTTTTTCCAGGCGGCGAATGTGCGGGCGTTTTGACCAGGATCGCGAGTCCTGCGGGCTGCTATTGACCACGTCCAGAACCAGCTCGAACGGCCAGTTACTCGACGCTGTCCACCACCGATCGCGCCGCGCCATCGTGATCGCTGTCGCCCGCTCTGGGAAAGACCGCCCTTGGCAGTTTGATGGTAAATATGCAGCCCTTGCCGGGCAGATCACGTACCGACAGCGTCCCGCCATTGGCCTCGACCGCTTGCCGGGCGATGGACAGCCCGAGGCCCAGGCCGGTCCTGTCCGCGCCCGCCTGGACGAAGGGTTTGAACAACGTCGCGGCCACACCGGACGGCAAGCCGCCGCAGTTGTCCTCCACGTCGATCAGCACGCTGTCGCCCGCTGCTTGGGCGCTGAGTGTTACCTCGGAGTGCGGGTGGGTGAATTTGAAGGCGTTTTGCAGCAGGTTGCCCAGCGCCGAAGCCAGGATCTCCCGGTCGGCGTTGACGCCGAGACTGGGATCGACGTCGAGGACGAAGAAGGGGCAGCCACGGGAGGCCGCCTCCAGCGACGCGGAAATCCGCATGTCGGCGATGAATCCAGCGACCGAAAACAGCGTCCGCTCCGTCGGCTCGCCTGCGCCCAGGCGCACTGCGGCGAGGGAGCGATCAACCAGATTCTTCAAACCGAGCAGGCTCCGGTCCAGGACTTCGCCGGTGGCGCCGGAAATGCCGACGCTGCCGGAGCGGATCAGGGTCACGGCAAGCATCGCGGTATTCAGGCGGTTGCGCACCTCGTGGGCGAAGAAGCCCAACTGCTGGTTGACCGTAGCGGCCTGCAGGTCGGACGTGATCACATCGCGCTGCAGGTTGAACTCGGTCACCGCGCCGGCCATGGCGTTGTCCAGGCAGCGATTGAGCGTGCGGAAATCTTCCGTCGCGATCGGTTCCTCGAGCTCGCAGGCCAGGTCGGTAATTGCCTGGCACAGGTCGCCGTAGTCGTGCACCACCTGGTCGATCGAAAATCCCTTGCGCAGCAACTCGCGCCCGTGTTTGCCCGCGGAGTCGTCGATCTCCGACACGGCCCCGGCCTCGCCATCGGGCGGACCGGAGATTGCCAAGCTCCGTATCGGGTCTGCCGACTGCTCGGCCTCAAGGGTCCGGATCAGTTCGTCGAGGAAGACGGGAATGCCGAATTCGGATTCAGGGCGCCGCGCCTGCCCGAGCTCGCGCTCGGCAACCTTCGCCCGGCACCGCTGGATCAGGTCCTGCCGCTGCAACTTGAGGAATTTGTACATCATCGCCGCCACCTTAACTCCCGTGTCCTGAACGGCAGTCAGTGCGTTTATTCAGCCGCCTCGACCACGAACTCCCGGATCCGCAACCGGTCTCGGTCCCCGATGTTCTCGAACAGCACGCCGCTCAGCACCGCATCCTCCTTGCCGATCTGGCAATGGCAGATGCGCGCCAGCGCCTCGACGTAGCTGAGCTCCTCGTCCCGGCCCATCGAAAAGGCGATGTTGACCAGGTCGCCGACCGCACCGAGTTCATCGTCCGAGCGCAGCAGGGCGCCGTCCACGCTCAGGTCGACGATGGTGACCTGCAAGGGCGCGGTGCCGCTGCGCGGCGTCGCGGTGG
>JBKJMY010000303.1:0-5829 GCA_046596115.1 Arenimonas sp. | reverse complement strand
ACCTTGGACACGTGCTGGGTCTCGCCGAAGTTGGCGGCCAGGGCTTCGGCCAGCTCGCGCGGCTTCAGGCCGGCGGCTTTCGCGAGCAGCAATGCAATATTCGTCGCGTAGTCACCGTGTTCGCGCGAGCGGGTGCGCTCGATCACGTAGTCGGGGGTCGGCAGGTCCTGGGGCAGGCGGCCTTGGCGACGCAGGTCCAGCAGGGACTGGGCCACCAGTTCGCGCAGATGCTCTTTCACGGGGCGGAATTCATGGGGACTGAGCGGGGCATTGTATCCCGCCCGGCGCAGCGCCGACCTCAAGCCGTCATGTGGCCCCGGTGAGTTCCTCGAATGCGGCGATGACCTCGCTGCCGGTTGCCGGTGGCGTGGCGCTGAAGCGTTCCAGCAGGGCGCTTGTCGTGGCTCGGACCCGCGGGCCGTTCAGCAGTTTCACCGGCCCGAATACGCGCTCGCCTTCGCGCGAGTTGAAGCGGTGCAACTCGAAGAAGTAGTACTCCTGCCCACGCCCCAGGAACTCCAGGCAAGGCGCAGCCGACTCGGCGCCGTCGAGCGAGCGGCCGATGCGCATTTCGCGTTCCCGGCACAGCCGAAGCGCCGTTTCGCACAGCAGCACGAAGCTCTCGCCCACGTTGGCCGTGTCCAGGTCCGCCGCCATGCGCGCCAGGCGCTCGCCGCGGCAGGCGAGGGGATCCATCCGCCAGCGCGGCAACTCGCTGTCCATCCACAGGGCCAGCCCACGCGCCAGCGAGCCACCGGAAACCTCCGCAAGCTGCTCGGCCTGCGGATCCTCCATCGACACCGGGCGTGCATCGAAGGTGCTGCCGGCGATCATCAACTCCAGGGCAATGTACTGGTCCCGGTCCGCGTCACGATCAAAGCCGCAGGCGTCCAGAATCCGGAACGTCTCGGCCAGGCTGGACGCTTCATTGCCACCCACCGGCCCCGGAATATCCACCGGCTCGCGCTGGCGCAAGTCGTGGCAAGCGGCGAACAGCAGCAGCGCCGAGGCATCGCGTGGATCGGGCGCGGCGCTGCCCATCGCCTCGAAGACTCGCGCCAGGCGCCGCTCGCCGACTTCCAGCACGTGGGTTTCGTTGTGGTAGGCATGGAAATCCGTGCCGAAGCTGCCGTGGCGCAGGCCCAGGCGCGCGGTGCCGAGCAGGGCCGCATCCAGTGTGCGGGCATCACCGCCAATGGTTGCCACCACGAGGCCCAGGCGAGCCACCAGGCCAGGCTGGCGGTCCGCCAACAATTTCCGCGCCTCGGCTGGACCAGGCAGGGCCAGCTCGGATGCGTCGGGCGAGTAGAGGGTGGAGTAACCGAGCAGCACGGTCGGCCTGTTCGCTGGGAGTCGCGCCGAGTATGCCCGAATCACTGAACAACGGCCGAGCCGGGATGCGCCGTCCCCGGCCCGGACCCGCCCTGGATCACAGCCAGCCACGTTGGGCCAATGAGGTGGCCTGGCCATCGCCGACGATGAAATGGTCCAGTACCCGTACCTCCACCAGGCCCAGTGCCTGCTTGAGCCGGGCGGTTACCGCCCGGTCGGCGGCGCTGGGCTCGGGATTTCCACTGGGGTGGTTGTGCCCGAAGATGACGGCTGCGGCGTTGTGCGCCAGACAGCGTCGAGCCACCTCGCGTGGATGCACTTCGGACCCATCGATGGTGCCGCGGAACAGTTCTTCGTAGGCGACCACGCGGTGCCGGGTGTCCAGGAACAGACAGGCAAACACCTCGTGCGGCAAGGCGCGCAACTTGCGAGTGAAGTAAGCGCCGGCCTGGGACGGGTCGGCGAGTGCCTCGCCGCGCTGCAATTGCTCGCCCAGGTGGCGCGTACCCAATTCCAGCGCGGCGGCCAGGGCACAGGCACGGGCTGGGCCGATGCCGCGCAGGCACGCCAGCGCCGACGCGGGGCGATCAAGCAGGCTGCGCAGGCCGCCCGCCTCGCCTAGCAACTGGCGACCGAGGTCCACCGCGCTCTGCCCCCGTGCGCCGCAGCCGATGAAGATCGCCAGCAGCTCCGCATCCGACAGCGCGGCCCCGCCGTGGGCCAGCAGCTTTTCGCGGGGACGTTCCGAGGCGGGCCAGTCACGGATCTGCATGGCGACAGTCTGGCGCGCCACGCCGCCTGCCGGGATCAGGATGCATCCGGCCTTCGGGTAAGCTAAGCCGCATCCTGTCATCGGAATTTGCCCCATGGCCGTCCTGGCCGGAGAACGCGTGTTGCTCGGTGTCAGCGGGGGGATCGCCGCCTACAAGGCCGCCGACCTCGTGCGCCGCCTGCGCGATGCGGGTGCGGACGTGCAGGTGGTGATGACCGCCGGCGCCCAGCGCTTCGTCACCGCGCTGACCTTCCAGGCGCTGAGCGGGCGCCCGGTCCGTGACACCTTGTGGGACGCTGCCGCCGAAGCCGCGATGGGGCATATCGAACTGGCGCGCTGGGCCAGTTGCATCCTGATCGCCCCGGCCAGCGCCGACCTGATCGCGCGACTCGCCCAGGGCCGTGCCGATGACTTGCTGAGCACCCTGTGCCTGGCCAGCGAGGCACCGCTGGCGATCGCCCCGGCCATGAATCGGGTGATGTGGGCGAACCAAGCCACCCAGGACAACGTGTCGGCCCTGCGCGCCCGTGGTGTGGCGATCTTCGGGCCAGGCAGCGGTGACCAGGCCTGCGGCGAGATTGGCGACGGACGCATGCTCGAGCCGTTGCAACTGGTGGCCGCGTTGGCCGCCACCCGCGCGCCGGGGCGCCTGCAAGGCCGTCGAATCCTGATCAGCGCCGGCCCCACGTATGAAGACCTGGACCCGGTGCGCTATCTGGGCAACCGCAGCTCCGGCAAGATGGGCTTCGCCCTTGCCGCCCAGGCCGCGGCAATGGGCGCCGAGGTGACGCTGGTGGCCGGGCCGGTGGCCCTGTCGACGCCGCCGGGCGTTCGCCGCGTGGATGTCCGCTCCGCCGAGCAGATGCGCCAGGCCGTGCTCGACGCGCTCCCCGGACAGCAGGCCTACATCGGTGCCGCCGCCGTGGCCGACTACCGGCCTGCGCAACGACAGCCGGGCAAGATCAAGAAACAAGCTGCCACCATCGCGATCCAATTGGTCCGGACCACTGACATCCTGCGTGAAGTCGCAGCGCACGCGCATAGGCCGGCCTGCGTGGTCGGCTTCGCCGCCGAGACCGGCGAGCTCGATGCCCAGGCCCAGGCAAAGCTGGTCGACAAGGGCCTGGACCTGATCGCCGGCAACGATGTCTCGGCACCGGGGCTCGGCTTTGAGGGCGATCGCAATGCGCTGAGCGTGTTCTCCACGACCCGACGCTGGAGCCTGGGTCCAGCCGACAAGTCCGACCTGGCGCGCGAACTGCTGCAACTTGTCGCCGACCACCTGGATGCGCAGGCATGAGTCTTTCGATCGAGCTGAAAATCCTCGACTCGCGCATTGGCACCGAATACCCGCTACCCGACTACGCCACGGCGCTGTCGGCTGGCATGGACCTGCGCGCGATGGTCGACGCAGCGCTCGATCTCGCGCCGGGTGAGGCGCAACTGGTGCCTACCGGCCTGGCGATCCACATCGGCGACCCGGAGCTTTGCGCAATCATCCTGCCGCGCTCCGGTCTCGGACACCGCCATGGCATCGTGCTCGGCAACCTGGTGGGCCTGATTGATGCCGATTACCAGGGGCCACTGATGGTCAGCTTGTGGAATCGCGGGCAGAATCGGCAGCAGGTGGCGCCGGGTGACCGGATCGCGCAACTGGTGTTCATGCCAGTGCGTCGGGTCGGCTTTCGCGTCGTTGACAGTTTCGAGGAAAGTGCCCGCGGCGCGGGTGGATTTGGCCATACCGGCCTGCGCTAGGCGCGACCGCGCCCGGGAAAGAGTCGAAGGAAACGAATGAACGCTGGAATGAACCTGAAGTCGCTCAAGTCTGGTGCAGCACTGCGCATCCTGGCGGGCGTGCTGGTGCTGTTTGGCCTGTGGACGGCCTGGGGTGCCTGGGAGCGATTCGCCGGCGGCCGGCTGGAAATCAACAGCGCCGCCGCGCGACACGATGTCGCAACCCGGCTGCAACCGATGCTCGGGGACATGCTCAGGCGCGCCACCAGCCTCCAGGGCAGGGTCGCGCTAATCAATGCGGCGCGTTCAGGCGACTTGCCGAGCGCCCGCAAAGTCGCACTGGAGATGGTGCCGGGCACCGAGTCGGTTGAACTGCATCCGGTTGACCTGAGCGCGGCTTACGATGCGCCCGAGGCCTTCGGCTACGGCAAGCTCGCCTTGCTCGAGCGGGCCCTGCTCGACGGCAAGCCGGTGTTGGCCGTGGTGAAGGATGGCGGCGGACCGCGCATGGCCATTGCCTTTCCGGTGCTGGAAAACGGCGCGCCAGTGCGCCTGGTATTCCTGCGCGAGCCGTTGGCGCCACTGGTGGCGATGATCAAGGGCACCGTTCCTGGCGGCAGTTACCTGGCCTTGCGCCAGGGCGGCTACACGGTCGCCGAGGCCGGACGGATTGAAGATCTGAAGTTCCATGCCGAAGACGGCGCGGAGGCCGTGCCAGCCAGTAAGTTGCGGGTGTTATCCGCCGCGCCGCCCGTGGACCCTGGCCTGTTCGGCGCCAAGGGTTTCGGCGAACTGGGACTCGCCCTGGCCTATTTTGGCTTGGCTGGCGGTGTGTGGTGGTGGATGCATCGGCGCGCTGCTGTCGCCTCGGGCTCGGAACCGGTCGCCACCAAGCCGAGCGAAATGACCATGGCCGAGATGCATGCGGCCGGGCAGATCATGGCGCCCGAGGAAGCGACCAACGCCGCGCGCGTCATCGGGCAACAGGCCGCCGCGCCCGGCATCACGCTTGACCGCAGCATCTTCCGCGCCTATGACATCCGCGGAGTGGTCGGGACCACGCTCGACGATGGCATCGCACGCCTGATCGGCCAAGCCGTCGGCAGCCTGATGCAGGAAAAAGGCCAGCGCAGCATCGTGATCGGCCGCGACGGAAGGTTGTCGTCGCCGACGATGGCCGGTGCGCTGATCGAAGGGCTGCGCAAGGCCGGCCGGGAGGTCATCGACATCGGCGAAGTGCCAACGCCCATGGCGTACTTCGGCAGTTTCCACCTGCGCACCGGCTGCTGCGTGTCGGTTACCGGCAGCCACAATCCGCCCGATTACAACGGCTTCAAGATCGTCGTTGACGGCGAAACCCTGTCGGGCGAGGCGATCCAGAACCTGTACGTGCGGATCGCCGAGAATCGGCTGTTCCGGGCCGATGCCCCGGGGCTGCTGAGCCTGCGCGACATCAAGGGCGATTACATTGCGCGTATCGCCGGCGACATCCAGATCGAACGCAAGCTCAAGGTGGTCATCGATTGCGGCAGCGGTGTGGCCGGCGGCATTGCGCCCGAACTGCTCGCTGCGATCGGCGCCGATGTCGAGCCGCTGTACTGCGAAGTGGATGGCACCTTCCCACACCACCACCCCGATCCCAGCGACCCGGCCAACCTGGTGGACCTGATCAGCGTGGTGCAGCGCGTTGGCGCCGACCTCGGCCTGGCGCTGGATGGCGATGGCGACCGGCTTGGCGTGGTCACGCCCTCGGGCGAGATCATCTATCCCGATCGCCTGTTGATGCTGTTTGCCACCGATGTGCTCGAACGCAATCCCGGTGCCTGCGTGATCTACGACGTGAAGTGCACTGGCCACCTGGCCACGCACATCCTGCGCCACGGTGGCAGCCCGTTGATGTGGAAGACCGGGCACTCGCTGATCAAGTCGAAGATGAAGGAGACCGAAGCCGAGCTTGCCGGCGAGATGAGCGGCCACTTCTTCTTCCGCGA
>JBKJMY010000208.1:0-3383 GCA_046596115.1 Arenimonas sp. | reverse complement strand
ACCGCTCGACTCGACTCGACTCGACTCGACCGGACCCGCCGTCCCGCCGTCCCGCCCCCGGCCAAGGTCCCGCCCCATCGCCCCGTCGGGGTAAAATCGCGGTTTCCCCGGAGCGCCCCATGAGCCAAGCCTATCCCGACTTCATCTGGCAGAACGGCGCGATCAAGCCCTGGGCCGAAGCGACCGTGCATGTGATGGCGCACGCGCTGCACTATGGTTCGTCGATCTTCGAGGGAATCCGCAGCTACGACACGCCCAACGGGGCCAAGATCTTCCGTCTCACCGACCACCTCAAGCGGCTCGAGTCGTCGGCCAAGATCTACGAAATGAAACTGCCCTACTCGCTCGACCAGATGGCGCAGGCTTGCCGCGACGTGATCAGCGCCAACGGCTTCGGCGCAGCCTACCTGCGGCCGGTGGCATATCGCGGCCTGGGCGGCTTTGGCCTGTCGGCGGAAACGCCGATCGACGTCGCAGTTGCGAGCTGGAAGATGGGCCCCTACCTCGGCACCGGCGCGCTCGAAGCGGGCATTGATGCCTGCGTGTCGAGCTGGCAGCGCGTTGCGCCCAATACCATTCCCGCCGGCGCGAAGGCTGGCGGCAACTATCTGTCGGGTACATTGATTGCGCGCGAAGCGCGGCGGCTGGGATTCGGCGAAGGCATCGCGCTCGCCTCCACCGGCCTGTTGTCCGAAGGCGCGGGCGAAAACCTGTTCCTGGTGATGGACGGCCGACTGCACACCACGCCGGTCAGCGCCGCCCTGCTCAACGGCATCACGCGCGACACGATCATGCGGCTGGCCCGCGAGCGCGGCATCGAAGTGGTCGAGCGCGACCTGCCGCGCGAATACCTCTACCTGTGCGACGAGTTGTTCATGTGCGGCACCGCGGCCGAGATCACTCCGATCCGCTCGGTGGATGGCCGCCAGGTCGGCAGTGGCAAGCGTGGCCCGATGACCGAGCGCATCCAGTCCTTGTTCTTTGGCCTGTTCACCGGCGAGACGCCGGACGCTTACGGCTGGCTGGAGTAAGCGGCCCCGAGTAAGCGGCCGCGAGCAAGCGGCTCCGGGCTGCCCGCGCGGCGAGTCGCATGCAAGGCGCGGCGTGCTCAGCCGTTCGCCGCCCGATCAGTCGTCAGAGTCCCGAAGTTCTTTCGCGCCGAACGCTAGGCAGGCGACCGCGCCCCGCTCGGGCCGCGGCGCGATGCTGACGGTCCACTGATAGAGCTCGCATAGCCGGCGCACAATCGACAGGCCAATGCCGCCGCCGCTGGTGCCACCGGCACCTGAGCCACGATAGCCGCGCTCGAACAGCCGCTCCGCATCCTCGGCGCTCAGCCCCGGTCCGGTGTCCTCGATCAGCACGCGATCGCCCTCCACCACCACGCGCACTTCGCCTTCGCTGGTGTATTTGCAGGCATTGCCCAACAGATTGCCCAGGGCCACCGACAGCACGGCTTCGGGCGCCTCGACCTGCACGTCTTCGCGGCCCACGACCAAGATTTTCACCGGCTTGCCGGCCAGTTGCGCGCGATTGGCCTCGGCCAGCGCGCAGCACAACTTGAACAGGTCCGTGCTGCCGTGGCCGCGCTCGTTGCGCGACAGCAGCAGCAAGGCCGTGGTCAGGTCGGTGCACTGGATTGCCGCGCGTTCGATTCGGGACAGCCGCTGTCGGGTCTTGTCAGGCAATTCGGGATTGGCCAGCAACAGCTCGGCGGCGCCGCGGATCACTGCCAGCGGCGTGCGCAGCTCGTGGCTGACGTCCGCGTTGAATTCGCGATCGCGGGTGACCAGGCGGGTCATGCGCGCGGCGTAATCATCCAGCGCCGAGGCCAGCTCGCCGACCTCGTCACGCGGAAAGTGCGGCGCCAGCTTGTCCGGATTCTCGCGCCCGGCAAGTGTGCCGACGCGGCGCGCCAGTTCGGTCAGCGGACTGATGACGCGGGATGATGACCACAGGCCGATCAGCCAGGCCAGGCCGGTGAACAACACGACTGCCACCATCAGCGCGACCACCATCTGGCGCTCACCGATGGACGAGCCGGTGATGTCGTAGCGCACGTAGCTGATCAGGTCCGCGTCGCGCCGGATCGCATACTTGTAATGGTGCTCGCGACCAATGTCATCGACCTGCACGACCTCATGTACCCCGGTCGGCAACGATTGCAGCTGCAGCGGCAATTTCCACGCCGACCGGTCGCTGACGGTGCCGGCGTCGAAGAAGCTGAAGGCCGGCTGCCGATCCGGATCGGCTCGGACCTGGACGTTGAGGCTGTTGGCTTCGTTCTGCAGGGTGTTGTCGAGCAGCTGGCCCTCGAGCCGGTTGCGCAGCGCCACCGTCGCCACCGCAAACGCCGCCGTCAGGCCGAAGCCCAACAGCAGGAAGCTGACGATGATTCGGCTGCGTAGCCGGCGCCGATAGTGCATCGGCTCAGGCCGGATCGGAGTCTGCGATGCGATAGCCGATTCCGTGGCGGGTCTGGATCAAGGCCTTGTCGAACGGCTTGTCCACTGCGGCGCGCAGGCCGTGGATATGCACCCGCAGGGAATCGGAGTCGGGCAACTCCTCGCCCCAGACGCGGGTTTCCAGGTCCATCCTGGGCACCACGGCCGGTGATGCTTCCATCAATGACTGCAGGATCTTCAGCGCGGTCGGGTTGAGCTGGAGCAGCTTGCCGCCACGCCGGACTTCGAGCGTGTCAAGGTTGTATTCGAGGTCGGCGACTTCGAGCACGCGCGGCTGCGCGGCCTTGCCGCGGCGGGCGAGTACGGTCAGGCGCGCTTCCACTTCCTGCAAGGCAAAGGGTTTCACCAGGTAGTCGTCGGCGCCGGAGTCGAAGCCGGACAACTTGCTGTCGAGCGAGTCGCGGGCGGTGAGCATCAGCACTGGCGTCTGCTTGCGGCCTTCGGCGCGCAGCTTTCGGCAGACCTCCAGGCCGTCCATGCCGGGCAGGTTGAGGTCGAGCACGATGGCGTCGAAGTCGTTGACCACGGCCAGGTGCAGGCCGGTCACGCCATCGGCAGCGTAGTCCACGGTGTGGCCGCGCTCTTCCAGGTAGTCGCCAAGGTTGGCGGCGATGTCACGGTTGTCTTCGACAACGAGGATGCGCATGGGGTCTGGGAGTCAGTGAACGAGTGCGTTCGATTCTGCCAGAGCGGCGAAGTTCCGTCGCGACGCAGTGCACCCGATGTTGTCGCGCGGTGCAGCAAGGCGCGAGACGCGACAAGAAAAAGACCCGGGGACGCGCTATCAGCGCCTCGCCCGGGTCGAAGGTTTACAGATGCCCCGATTGCCGTAATCGCGGGGTCCACGAGGAGGACCAGCGGGTTTGGCTCGATCAGCCTAGGGGCGGGTAGGTTAAGAATTCGTTAAAATCAGGGCGA
>JBKJMY010000075.1:0-7029 GCA_046596115.1 Arenimonas sp. | reverse complement strand
GGGAACATCTCAACGTGCATCGCCTAGACGAGCTGCGGCCCGAGACCGTGCATGACCTGCTGCAGCGCTGCGACGGATTCCGCCAGCCGCAGCGGATCGCCGAGCTCGCCCTGGTCTGCGAGGCGGACAAGCGCGGCCGCGGCGGTGCGCAGGATGTCGAGTATCCGCAGGCTGGCAAGCTGTTGCGCCTGCATGTGGCGGCGTGCGCAGTGTCGGCGCGTGACCTGGACCTCGCTGGCAGTTCCGGACCCGAGGTGGGCGAACTGTTGCGCCGTGCGCGCATCGCCGCGATCCGCCAGGCGCGCTAGCTCGCGCTGCTGAAAAGGCGCGCGTCGATCCGCTGCAGCAGGCCCGGGCATTGGCTGCGCGCGAGCCACAGGCCCAGCCCCACGCCAATCGCATCGGCCACCGCATCCTTCCAGTCCATCGAGCGATAGGTGGTCAGCATGCCCTGCGCAAATTCCATCGCGATTCCGAGTGCGACCAACGCCAGCGCGGCCCGCCACTGCGCGCCTGATGTCGCGAACATCCAGACCGACCAGGCCGCGAGTACGCCATAGGCGAACAGGTGCCCGATCTTGTCGCCGTCTGGAACATCGATGCCGAGGTTGGGCGGATGGATCAGCGACAGCACCACGCACAACGCCCAGCCGAACAGCCACACTCCCAGCCACAGTCGCGGCGCCCGGAAGGCCCGCAGTGCGCCGGACGGCCGATCGGCGTCGCGCGCAACCGGCCTGCCGGCACCACGCACAGGTGGCCCGCCGAGGTCGCTCACAGTCGTCCAGCCAGGCTGCGTTCGGCCAGGCGCGGGCGGATGTCCACGCCGCGCTGGAAGCCCATCACCTGGAAGCGCTCGCCCATGGCACCGGGCAGGGTCAGCGTCTTCACTTCCTGGTGCGCGCGGTAGCGGTCGGCTTCGCTGTCGAGCGCGGCGATCTCTTCCAGGCGCGCCTGCAGGCCGTTGGCGATCAGGAAGCTTGCTTGCGAGCAGTAACCGGCGAAGTCGAATCCCGCCTGCACGCCAGACTCGGCCAGCGCGGTGAAGTCCACCGAGGCCGTCAGGTCCTGCAGCCCGGGCAGGAAGAACGGGTCGTCATGTGCGCGATGCCGGTAATGGCACAGGAAGGTGCCATCACGCCGCTCGGCGCGGTAGAACTCGCTGCGCACATACCCGTAATCGACAAACAACATCACGCCGTCGGTGAGCAGCCCGCCGATGGCCTGGATCCAGTACGGCAGCTGCGGCAACAGCTCGCTGCGGTAGCCCTCCGGCAGTGGCGCTTCGATGTCGCGCTCGACGTGCCGCACTGCGGCGCGAAGCATGGCGTCGGCAGGCTGGTCCACGCGCAGGAAGCCACCGTTGCTGTCGAGCACCACGTGCTCCTCGTAGATTTCGCCTTCGTGCTTGACGAAGCGCGGCGTCGGCAGTGCATCCAGCACCTCGTTGGCGAACAGCACGCCGCGCCACGGCGCTTCGGGTGGGCCATCGAGCCATTCGCAACGGGCGAACAACTCGGCTGGCAGCGCGCTGCGCAGGCGCTCGCGTTGGCGTTCGCGCAGATCCGCGCTCGGCTCGAGCAGCCAATACTTCGCCGGCAATACATCCAGATCCTGCAGCCGCAACAGCGCCGCCAGCGCAAAAGCGCCAGTGCCGCCGCCTAATTCAAACAGGCAGGCATCGGGGCCGAGGTCCGACAGCGCTGGTGCAATCGCGTCGGCAATGCAGCGGGCGAATACCGGCCCGAGCTCAGGCGCCGTGATGAAGTCGCCGTCGGCGCCGAACTTGCGCGCGCCGGCGCTGTAATAGCCCAGCCCGGGCGCGTACAGCGCCAGCTCCATGTAGCGTGAAAACGGGATGGCGCCGCCGCTGTCGCGGATCTGTTGCCGGATCAGTCCAGCCAGGCGGTCGCTGTGTTCCTGGGCCTCGGGCGAGGGCGCCGGCAGCGCGTTGTGGGGCATTGCGTTGGTATCGTGGCGGGCGAGGCGTCAGGATACCGTGCCGGGACGGCCGCCACGCCGCCGGTTCGGCGCGATATTCGACCCACGGACAAAGTCAGGAGCAGGAGCAGCCATGAGCGACGTACGGCCGGTGGCATTGGTGACGGGGGGCGCGCGCCGTGTCGGTGCGGTGACTGCGCGACGGCTGCATGGCGCGGGCTACGACGTGGTGATCCACCACCGCAGCGCCGTCAACGAAGCGCAGGCATTGCAGGCCGAGCTTGATGTCGCCCGCCCGGGCGGATGCCTGCTGCTGCGTGCCGACCTCGGGCATTTTGATCGCCTGCCCGAACTCATCGCGCAGACGATCGGCCATTTCGGTCGCCTTGATGCGCTGGTCAACAATGCCAGCGCCTTCTACCCCACGCCGATTGGTACTGCGACGCCGGCGGCCTGGGACGACCTGTTCGCGGCCAATGCCCGCGCGCCGTTCTTTTTGTCGCAGGCTGCGGCGCCGCATCTGCGTGCGAGTGGTGGGGCCATCGTCAACATGACCGACATCTACGCCGAGAAGGCGCTGCGCGAGCACACCATCTACTGCATGGCCAAGGCCGCGCTGGTGATGCTGACCAAATCGCTGGCCAAGGAGCTGGCACCGCAGGTCCGGGTCAACGCGGTGGCGCCCGGCGCAGTGCTCTGGCCCGAGCAGGGCAAGTCCGAGGCCGAGCAGCAGGCCATGCTTGCAGCCACGCCCCTGCAGCGCGCGGGCTCGCCAGACGACGTGGCCGACGCGGTACTGTGGCTGCTGCGCGATGCGCACTACAGCACCGGGCAGGTGCTGCACGTGGACGGCGGCCGGTTGCTGTAGCCGGTCGCCTGTAGCGGGTCACCTATAGCCGGTCACCTGTAGCCGGTCGCCTACAGCGGGCTGACGCGGAACTTGCGGCCCTTGATCTTGCCCGCGCGCAGCCGCTCCAGCGCATGCTTTGCGTGGCTGCGCGCAATCGCGACGTAGCTGCGGGTCGCGTACACATCGATCTTGCCGATGACATCCTTGGACAGTCCCGCGTCGCCGGTCAAGGCACCGACGATGTCGCCCGGGCGCAATTTGTCGGTGCGGCCGGCATCGATCCGCAGCGTCGCCATCGTCGCCTGGGGCGCGTTCACCGGCTTGCCTTCCATCGGCGACGCACGCTCGTAGCGCACCGGCTTGCCCTGCCGTTCTTCGACCAGGCGCACGCGACCCTGCTCTGCGGGCGCGACCAGGCTCAGGGCCAGGCCGTCGCGGCCGGCGCGCCCGGTGCGGCCAACCCGATGCAGGTAGGTGTCGGCGTCGGTGGGCAATTCGTAATTCACCACGGCGCCGATGTCTTCGACATCCAGTCCGCGTGCGGCCACGTCACTGGCGACCAGCACGTTGCAGCTTCGGTTGGCGAAGCGGACGAGCACCTCGTCGCGATCGCGCTGCTCCATGTCGCCGTGCAGCGCCAGCGCCGTGAATCCATAGTGCGCCAGGGAGCCGACCACTTCCTCGGTGTCCTTGCGCATGTTGCAGAACACCAGGGTGGACTCGGGCCGGAACTGCATCAGCAGCGCCACCAGCATCGGCGCCCGGCGCCCCGGTTCCACTTCGAAAAAGCGCTCGGCGATGCTGGCAGGCTGCGCGCCGCCGTCCACGCTCACCTCGACTGCGTCGTTGAGCATGGCATTGCCCAGGGTGCGGATCGCGGCCGGGAAGGTGGCGGAAAACAGCAGGGATTGCCGCGTCCTGGGGGTGCGCTTGACCAGCATGCGGATCGGCTCGTCAAAGCCCATGTCGAGCATGCGATCGGCTTCGTCCAGCACCAGGGTGCGCACCTTGCGCAGGTCCAGCGCCTCTTTCTGCACCAGTTCCAGCACCCGCCCGGGCGTCCCGACCACCACGTGCGGTGCATGCGTGAGCGACGCCAGCTGCGGCCCCAGCGGAATGCCACCGCACAGCACCGACAGTTTGAGGTTGGGGATGCCGGTGGCCAATTTGCGCAGGTGCTTGCCGACCTGGTCAGCCAGTTCGCGGGTCGGGCACAGCACCAGCGCCTGGGTCTGGCCGGCGGTGGCATCGATGGTCTGCAGCAGCCCCAGCCCGAACGCGGCGGTCTTGCCGCTGCCAGTCGGGGCCTGGGCGATCAGGTCGTGCCCGGTCAGGATGTGCGGCAACGCCAGCGCCTGGATCGGCGTCATCGTGGTGTAGCCGAGGGCATCGAGGCCGGGCAGAAGCGCGGGCAGGAGGGCGAGGGAAGCAAAGGGCGCAGGAGTCGTCATGCGCCCATGATCGCAGTTGGATGGGCCAAATACGCGATTTCGGGCCCGGACGCGCCCTCGCGCAGCCCCGGGAACCCCCGGGACGGCGCCCCGCCCCGGGATGTTCCGGCAAAGGCTACTTCGCCGCGAAGGCCTGTTGCAGGCCCGTGCCCTCAAAGCCGGCCGGCGCTTCGCCGACGGTGGCGTAGCGATACAGGGCGGCCGAGTAGATGCCCGACAGCGCGCTCTGCACCACCGCCAGGAACACCAGCGCGAGCACGGCGATGACGGCGAAGGTGATCGCCAGCGAGACTGACACCGACGCCGCGGCGATCACCACGACCGCGGCAAGGACAACGGCGAGCACGCTGATGATCCCGAACACCAGTCCGATGCCGACATTGCCGATCGCGTTCTCGCCCCAGGTGCGCTTGAGCAGGCCGACGCTCTGCTTGATCGCATCGATCGGACCGACGTTCTGGTGCACCAGCACCGGCACCACCAGGAAAGTCGACAGGGTCCAGGCCACGCCCAGGCCGCTGCCGAGCATGCGTACCAGGAAGTTGTTCTCCCGGTTCTTCAGCGCCTGCAACAGCAGGCCGACGGTTGCGGCGATTGCTGCATAGCCGAGGATCGGCTTGATCCGCGACATGGCGCCATTGATGCCGTCAGACACGGTGGGATCGCCGCCTTCCAGGCGGATCGCCGCGGCGCTGACCAGGGCTGCGTTGAAGAAGAAGATCACGAAGTACTGGCACAGGTAGAACAGGAAGCCGAGCACTGCGCCGGCCACGCCGTTGCCGCCCTCGAACACGCGCAGCGCAAATGCCGGCACGATGAAGGTCGCCACGACGATCAAGGTGGCGATCGCCGAGAACACCGGGAACAGCAACAGTTCCTTGTCGGAACGCAGGACGGAGGCGCTGGCCTTGACCAGTTCCCAGCTGCGGGAGAATTTCTCGAACATGGCGTGGTTCCCCTGTACTGACGCGGTGGTGTGGTGACGGGGCAATCTTCGGATGCGCGGGCGCGCCGTGCAAGTGACACTAGTCACCCTTGCTCGCGCGGGGCGTCATTTGCCTGGCCACGCGCCGCACCGTTCGCCCTGCGCTGCCTGGCTGGTTGCCGGTCGGCGGCGTGGATCGCGTTTCTACCGCGTCTGCAGATCCCGGCGCACCATACCGGTACGGGATTGCGGATGCGCGCCCCACAGCTCGGCCAGCGTCCTGCCATCGAGCGGACCGCGAAACCCGGGCGCAATATCCGCCAGCGGCCCAAGCACGAAGGCGTGCTGCAGTTCCGGCCGCGGGATTTCCAGGTTGCCCGGGCCACGCACGCGCTGCTGGTCGTAGAACACGATGTCGATGTCGAGCGGTCGACTGGAGAAGCGCGGCACGTCGCGGCGCCGTCCGTGCGTATCTTCCAGTGCATGCAGCCAGGCATCGAGTGCGACCGGGTCCAGGTCGCTGTTGATGATCACCGCGCCGTTGACGAACTCGGGGCCATCGAATCCGATGGCGGCAGTGCGGTAGAACGGCGAGACGACGATCTCGCCGAAGCGCTCGCGGAGTTCTTCCACGGCGCGCGGCAGGTGCAGCTCGGGTTGCTGGTTCGACCCCAGGCTGAGGTAGGCATGGCCCATTGGTGATCCTGCCTGCTCAGCCAGTACCGGGCGGCATGCGCGCGGCACGGTCGAGGATCACGCCGACGGCGCGCGCGCCGCGGACGGCGCCGACCTTGCTCAGTTTCAGATGCACGCGCGCCACGCCGAATTCCTCCAGGATGATCCGGCAGCATTCTTCGGCGAGGGCCTCGACCAGTCCGTAGCTGGAGCTGCCGACAAAATCAATCAGGCGCTTGCTCACTGCCTTGTAGTCGAGCGTATCGACGATGTCGTCACTGGCTGCGGGAATCCGGTTGTCGAAATCCATTTCGATGTCCAATACCACCGGCTGGCGGATCTTGCGCTCCCAGTCGTAGATGCCGATGACGCATTCGATTTCCAGTGCCTCGATGAATACGCGGTCCATGCCTGCCTCGTTGGATGTGTGGTTGCGATGCGGTGCGTTGATGCGGTGCGTTGATGCCGTGTCTCGACACGGTGCCTTGACGCAGTGCCTCGGCACGTTGCCGTGTCGCGCTGCCTCAGACCGGAGCCAGTCCCGCCATGTCCCAGCGCGGATGCACCGTCACGGCGGCGTCGCCGTGTTGACCTGCCGCCAGGCGCAGGGCGCCGGCGAATGCGATCATGGCGCCGTTGTCAGTGCAGAACTCGTGACGCGGGAAGCTTACCCGTCCGCCGCGCCGCTCGGCGGCCACTTGCAGGCGCGCGCGCAGGCGCAGGTTGGCGCCGACGCCACCCGCAACCACCAGTTGATCGGTGCCGGCGGCGTCCAGGGCCCGCTCGCATTTGATCGCCAGGGTTTCGACAACGGCATCCTCGAAGCCCCGGGCGATGTCGGCGCGGGTCTGCTCGCCGTGATTTGAGGCCTGCCAGGCCAGCAGTACCTGGGTCTTGAGGCCGGAAAAGCTGAAATCCAGTCCCGGCCGGTCGGTCATTGGCCGGGAGAACTTGTACGCGCCGGGCCGGCCGGATTCGGCGATCCGGGCGAGTTCGGGGCCGCCCGGGTAGGGCAGGCCCATCATCTTGGCGGTCTTGTCGAAGGCCTCGCCGGCCGCGTCATCCAGGGATTCGCCCAGCAGGCGGTACCGGCCGATGCCTTCCACGGCGACCAGTTGGGTGTGCCCGCCGGAGACCAGCAAGGCCACGAACGGCGCCGATGGTGGATCGTCCTCCATCAACGGGGC
>JBKJMY010000029.1:0-9351 GCA_046596115.1 Arenimonas sp. | reverse complement strand
GCTGTATGCCTACGACAGCAAGGCGGCGGCGGTCGGCGGGGTCGGCGGGCCTGGCAAGATCGATGCGGCGGCCGGAGAAATCCGCGGACTTCGCCGCATGACGCGCACGATCAATGGCCGCTTGATCGGGGTGATGGAAGTGGCGCAATCGGGCAATGGCGTCGCACTGCTGGACTGCGATGCCGCCGGCCCCGACTATTCCAACTATCCGGCGACTTGCAATGACGCCACTGGCTGGTGTCCGCTGAGCGATCCGATGCAATTGGACATCACCCGGTTCCGGCTCGTCGACAACTTCTTCTGGACGCCACCGACAGCGGTCGCCAACGGCTCCAAGGTGCGCGACCTGGATGTGGCAATGAGCGGCGTGCTGGTCGGCGACAACCAGGTGGCGCGCGACGTGCAGAGCAGCGTGCGCGTGCGCGCCGAATGCCTGCGCCCGGTGGCGGCCAGCAACACGCCCGATACGACGGGATCGCTGTGTGATACTGCCCCGGGGGCCTGAACCCGGCGAGAGACTGCATGGAACAAGGATGAAACAGTACCGGCCACGCACTGCAGGTCCAGCGAGGGAGCGCGGCATGTGCACGCTGCTCGTCGCACTGGTCGTGCTCGGCACCCTGACCATCATCGTGCTGTATTCGACGCACGTTGCCTTCTTCGAACAACGCACCGCCACCAACGAAAATCGTTCACGGCTGGTCGAACAGGCTGCCGAGTACAGCATCAACCTGGCTGGCGAGTACATCAAGGCAAATCGCGACTACGTCCTGTCGCGCAAGGCGGGCACGGCCACCACCGGAGGCTGGCTGGCGGCCGATGCGGCGACCGGACGCAAATGGGTGCTCTGTTCCACCGTGACCGGCTTCCCCAACATCCCCAATCTCAGTGACGGCAGCATGCATCCATGCATGACCGAGCGCGACGCAAGTACCTCGGTGGACTATCCCAGCACGGTTGGTTTGTACGGGCGGCGCGGGCAGATGTATTTCTACGGGCTCGATGGCAGCAGCGGGGCGACGCAGGCGACGATGCCCTACCAGTCGCTGATGCCTGACGAGGTGAAGCTGGAAACCCCGTCGGTTGGCGTGGGCGGCGCATCCGCGTTTTCTGCGGTCACGGTAGTCCGTGCCCTGCTGTGCCGGATCGACAGCAGCCTGCCGACGCCGGCCTGCCGGGCCGATCCGGTCAAGGGCAACCGGATCGCCATGACACTGGTCGCGAACGTCACGCTTCCCGGCGAATCCTCCAGTGCCACGGTCAAGGAAACCTGGGCGACCCTCGGCGCGATCGACTCCAATTCCGCGGTGCCACTGATCGCCACCGGCCTGCTCAGCACTGGCGGCACGATCACGGTGGTCACCAATCCGAATGCAGGCGGTTATGGACTGCCCGGGTCGCTGTGGACGCCAAACGACGCGCAGGTCGAGAACAGTACCGGGGGCGGCGTGGCAAACATCGCCACCTGCTACATCCAGGATTTCATGCGGGGCGATCCGACCCCGACCCTGGACCGCGCCAAGGTGCTCTGTCCGACCAGTGGAAGCTCGCCCCCCTGCCACTGTCCCTCGTCCAAGGCGGAGAACGAGAACTGGTTGTCCGGCTCGGCTGCCGGATCCAAGCGCGAGAACATCGACATCCTGGATCGCGACAACGCCGCGGGTGCGGCCGGCAGTCCCCGATCGCCCGATATCACCTTCTTTCCCGGCTCCGGCCCCTCTGACGTCACCAATCCACTCAGCGTGCCGATCGCGCTGGACAGGCGTGTCGGCGATCCGCCCAACACGCCGGCATCCAACGCCTCGGCGGCGTCTGATGACTCGATTTTTGAGTGGATTTTCGGGGTGAATTACGTGGTCGCCGACCACGATGTCAATGGCGTCACCCTGTCCAACTGCGGCAGCGGCTCGCCGCCCACGCAGAATTGCGCTGATTACGCATTGCGTAACGACCTGGGGGCAACAGTCATCCAGGGCGACTGTGCTTCCAACCAGTTCGACACGTCCTCGTACGGGCTGTTTTACGTCACGGGTAATTGCACCATCGATGGCGTCACCGCGGGCTCGAAGAACGCGCCGGTGATCATCGTCGTGTTTGGCCAGGCGAACCTGAAGAATGCCGTGCTGTACGGGATGCTGTTCGTCCATTCGGACAACATCGGCATCGCGAGCGCCTCGTCGGGCTATCGCATGGACATGCAGAGCGCGACGATCTTCGGGTCGCTGATCGTCGAGGGCAATCTGTCGATGACCGGCAACTCGGTGATCGTGTACGACAATACCTCGCTCAATGTCGACCCGTACAAGCTGCCGAGCAAGGCCCGCTTCGCTCGTGTGCCTGGCAGTTGGCTCGATCGGCAGCAGGGCTTCTGAGATGCGCATCCTCTCGCCACTCTCGCATGCAGGCTGGAAGCGCACCGGCGGATTCAGCCTGATCGAGGTGCTGGTCGCCGCAGCGGTGCTGTCGATCGGCCTGCTCGCGCTGGCAACGCTCCAGGTCTCGCTGGTCCGCACGTCGGCCGACTCCAAGGCCTACTCGGTCGCCCTGTCCCTGGCCAAGGACAAGATCGAAGAACTGCGCAGCTTCAGCAACATCCGTGGCCCCCGCTCCTACCAGTCGATCACCGATGGCACCGACGCACCGGGGAATGTCGGCGGCGTTGACTATGCGCGCGGCTGGACGGTCACCCGCTATGTCTACAACAAGGACCCTGATGGCAGTCCCTCGACGGCGGACCGGAAATTCCTCGCCTTCGCCACCGATACCGGCGATACCCCAAACCCGTTCAACGGCAACACCGGCACCGGCTGGGTGGACGACAACGAGTTCAAGCGGATCGCGGTCCGGGTCACCTGGGTCGACTCCAGGGCAAGCACGCAAACCGTGGCGCTCGAGGATGCCATCGCGGCACTGTCGCCGGACGATTCGGCACTGATCTCGCGCAGCGGTTCGGCGGTCATTCCGCGTACTCTGGAAGCTGTCATCCGCGACCCGACCCTGACCAATGGCGTCGCCAACGGCGTGATCCCGCTTGCCCTGAGCAGCGATCCATCCGTGGATGGCACCAGTACCGCGGCGACCAATCCGCAACCCAAGCTGCTCGGCGCCGATTTTCGCGTTGCCGAGACGCGCTACGAGATCCTCACCTACGGCGCACTGCGCGTCGATGGCACGGCGGCCGCGCAGTCGAAGGTGGAAACCGTCGTGATCGGCTGCACCTGCAGCTATGCCAATGCCAGTTCAGCCGCGACCGGCTATCGCCCCGCCTACTGGAACGGATTCCGCTACGCGCCGCCCGACGTGGCGCTTACCACCCAGCCCGCTGGCTGGACCCAGGCCGACAACGAAAGCGCGCAATGCACGTCTTGCTGCCGCGACCACCACGACCAGGTCAATGGTACCGACGTGACCAACGGTGGTCCGCGCTTCGATCCGCGTCGCAGCGCGCATGCCCACTACCGGCACGACGCCAGCGGCGCGCTCGTCAACGTCAACAACGCCGGTGTCTACGAGGAATCGTGCCGGATGGTGCGCGTGGATGGCGTGTTCCGGGTAACCCCGGATGCCTACACCGACCAGCTCAACCTGCTGGAAACAAAGAACGATGCCGGCAGCACGCCGTTCCTGCCCACCGTCCAGGCCACCAGCAACTACCAGGAGTTTGCACTCAAGTTCCTGGACGCGCGGATCGTCAACAACGGCAACGCCACGACCTACAACAACAGCCTTGCTGCTGGCACCATCGCGAGCCTGGAGGATCCTTCGCCCGTGCGCTCGCCGAGTCATTCGATCAACGAGCCATCGAGCATCACCATCGACACCAGCCAGCAGAAGTGGCTGCATGCTCGCGGCCTGTATGTCGATTACATGGAGCCCGAGGTGATTGCGCTGATCACCCAGGCAAAGACTCTGTGTGCAATCGACAACGGGACAGGCGGCTGCTCCGGGTCGCTGGCAAAAAAGGAAGCCGCGATCCTCCCGCTGGTCCCCTTCACCTCGATCAACCTGACCGAGATCGCCAACTGGACGCCGGCCAAGCCAACCGATGCCGGGGGCCAGGACGTGCTTGCCTACAACAACCTGCTCAAGTGCACCGTGCCGGCCGCCGATGGTGGGCCGGCGACTGGCTGTACCTCCACCGTCAATGGCGTAACCACGACCATCGACCCGAACCGGCCGGTGCGGGGTATGGTGCAGAAGATCAATGCCAGCGCCGTCGCCGGCAATCGCCCGGCAGTCACCGCTTCGGTCTATGCGTCCAATTCCAGCCTGGCCGTGGCTGCCGGTCCGATCGATGCCGACGAAGGTGCGCCACTGGTGGATGCGCAGACCTTCGTCATTGCCGGCGGTAGCGGCGGCGGTGGACCGACGGCGTCGTACCGGGTCGCGCTCCTGGGCGCGTATCCGCTCAGCAGCGGCGCGCGGCCGGTCGTTGATACATCGCCCGCGTCCACCTACGTGTACCAATCCGGCACCCCTGCCTCCGGGTTCACGCTTCCCAACCCGATCACGGTCACGCCCAATCCGGTGACGTTTGGCGTGCCAGTCACGTTGCGCCTGAAAGGCTACAACTATCGGCTGTCCACCTTTACCGATTCCGGTGCCATTACCTGCACGGGGCCATCGGGCCCCAAGGTCCTCAATTCCACCGACACCAACAGCAACAAACTGGTGGGCATGCAGTCCACCTGCAAGAACTACGCCGTGGGCTCGGTCAACGTCAACAGCGTCGCCGTCCCCGGCCCATTCTCCATTGCGTCTACGGGTAGTCCCTCGACTCCCGACGGCTCGCTCAGCGAATACACAACCATCATGCTTCCGGCGATCTACGCCAACGATACCGTCAACATCACGATGACGAGCCAATCCGACATCACGCCACCTGCGACCTGCACGTATGTCGCCGGGGACCTGACCGGAACGGGGGGCTGGAAGAACAATGCCGGCC
The DNA here is from genome assembly GCA_046596115.1 of Arenimonas sp. Classification (GTDB taxonomy): domain Bacteria; phylum Pseudomonadota; class Gammaproteobacteria; order Xanthomonadales; family Xanthomonadaceae; genus Arenimonas. The sequence goes on along the minus strand of JBKJMY010000029.1, from coordinate 4,403 downwards.
CGGTCGTGGTCGCGGGTGCCTGCCCGCCCTGAAGCCTGGTGGCGGCCCAGCTACACTGTGCCGATGGAACTGCAGCCCGATCGTCCCGTCCTCAAGCCCTCGCAACTCAATGCGCTGGCACGCGACCTGCTTGAAGGGCAGTTCGGGCAGGTCTGGCTGCAAGGCGAGATCAGCAACTTCTCGCGGCCGGCATCGGGGCACATGTATTTCACCCTGAAGGACGATCGCGCGCAGGTGCGCTGCGCGCTGTTCCGGATGCAGGCGGCACGGCTGCGCTTCCTGCCGCGCGATGGCATGCAGGTGCTGGGGCGTGGCCGGCTGACGGTGTACGAGGCCCGCGGCGAGTACCAGTTGGTGCTCGAGCACATGGAAGAAGCAGGAGAGGGTGCGCTCCGACAGGCTTTCGAGGAGCTCAAGCGCCGGCTGGCGGAGGAAGGCCTGTTCGACGTCGCGCGCAAACGCGCGTTGCCGCGCTTCATCCGTCGCCTGGCCGTAATCACTTCCCCGCGCGGTGCCGCGGTACGCGACGTGCTCAACGTACTGGCACGACGTTTCCCGCTACTCGAGGTGGATATCCTGCCAGCCGCGGTCCAGGGCCAGACTGCAGCAGCCGAACTGCGTGCAATGCTCGAGCGTGCAGTGGCAAGCGGACGCTACGATGTGGTGCTGCTCACCCGCGGCGGCGGTTCGATGGAAGACCTGTGGTCGTTCAACGACGAGGCGCTGGCCAGGGCGATCGCTGCCTCGACCATTCCCGTGGTCTCCGCAGTCGGTCATGAAGTGGACTTCAGCCTGGCGGACTTCGCAGCCGATCTCCGCGCGCCCACGCCTTCGGCCGCCGCCGAACTGCTGGTACCGGACGCACTGACGCTGTTGACCCAGCTGCGCCAACTCGGCACGCGACTCGAAGCCGCCCGTGCGCGCCAGCAGGCCGCGCGCGCGCAGCGCAGCGACCAGGCCTGGCTGCGCTTGCAGGGCATGCGACCGCAGTTGCGACTGCAATCAGGCGGGCAACGACTTGCCCTGCTGCAGGGACGACTGCGCATGGCGATTGACGCACGCTTGTCGCGCGACCTGCATCGCCTGCGCGACCAGGCCGAGCGCCTGGCCCGCCAGCATCCGAACCAGCGCTTGGACGCGCAGCGCCATCGTGGCGAACTGCTGGCGCAGCGGCACGATGCCGCATGGGCGCGGCGCAGCGAACGCGCGGCGGCACGACTGCAACAGGCAGGCGGGCTGCTGCATTCCTTCAGCCCGCTGGCCACGCTTGGACGCGGCTACGCGATCCTGCGCGATGGCCACGGCGCCATCCTGCGCCAGCCCGCCCAGGTCAGCGTGGGCGATCCCGTGGACGCGATACTTGCCCAAGGCCGACTGCGGTTGCGGGTCGACAAGGCGCCCGACCAGGCTTAACCCCAAACCGCGTGCCGACGCGTTCCACTCTCCGCACCCACTGCGGAGATTCATCCATGCGCCGGAATCCACTCACCCTTTGCATCCTCGCTACCCTGCTCGGCGCCTGCCAGCAGTCCGCCGTCCACGACAGCGCGTCCGTCGCGTTCGTTGGCGCGGCCGTCAACGGCCCCGCCAACGCCACCTCGCGCGAGCAATCTGCCGCGCGCGCTGCCGCAAAATCAGTTGCGCAATCAGGCAATGAGGGGCAACTGCAGCAGCGGCAGGAGCCGGCGATGTTGGCGATTACACCCATCGCCGCGCCGCCATCGCCATCGCCCATGATGGTGTCGACAATGGCTGCGCCGCAGGCGTACGCCCTGATCGCCCCGGCGGGCGAGTTGGTCGCCGACACCGAACACTACGACGGCCATGCCGACCATCCCGTCCAGCGCGCTTCCGATCAGCCCGTGAGCACGTTCTCCATCGACGTGGATACCGGAAGCTACAGCAACGTGCGACGGATGCTCCTGGCAGGCCAGCGACCCAATCGCGATGCCGTACGCGCCGAGGAAATGATCAACTATTTTGACTATGGCTATGCCGCGCCCAACGGCCGCGCGCGACCGTTCAGCGTCAACACCGAATCCGCGCGCACGCCATGGAATGCGCGCCACCTATTGGTGCAAGTCGGCATCCAGGGCTATCGCGTTCCAGCGAGCCAGATACCGGCATCCAACCTGGTGTTCCTGATTGATACTTCCGGCTCGATGCAGGATGCCGACAAGCTGCCCCTGCTCAAGCGCGGCCTGGCCGAATTGGTCGAACGATTGCGGCCGCAGGATCGGGTCAGCATCGTCGTCTACGCCGGCAGTGCGGGCGCGGTGCTGCCGCCGACCGCGGGCGACCACAAGCGCGATATCCTTGACGCGCTCGAGCGCCTGGAAGCCGGGGGCTCGACCAATGGCGGCGCTGGCCTGGAACTCGCCTACGCGATGGCGCGGCAATCGTTCATTGCGCATGGCGTCAACCGCGTCCTGCTGGCGACGGACGGTGATTTCAACGTCGGTACCGTCGACCAGCACGCGCTGGAGACGATGGTCGCCGACCAACGCAAGTCTGGCGTCGCGCTGACCACCCTGGGTTTCGGTACCGGCAACTACGACGACGCCATGGCTGAGCGCCTGGCCGACGTCGGCGATGGCAACCATGCCTACATCGACTCCATCGCCGAGGCGCGCAAGGTGTTGGTCGAGGAAGCAGGCTCCACGCTGCTCACTATCGCCGCCGACGTGAAGATCCAGGTCGAGTTCAATCCGGCAGTGGTGTTCGAGTACCGGTTGATAGGCTACGAAAATCGCGCACTGCGCCGCGAAGATTTCGACAACGACCGCGTGGACGCCGGCGAGATTGGCGCCGGGCATGACGTTACCGCGTTGTACGAATTGTCCCTGGTCGGATCGGGTGGCGACAGCATGGCGCCGCTGCGCTATGGCCAGCCCATGCCTGCTGGCACCGTTGCCGGCCGCACGCGCATAAGCGAAGGGAGCGGATGCGAGATCGGTTGGCTTCGCCTGCGCTACAAACTGCCGGGTGCCGGCAACAGCCAGTTGGTGCAGCAGCCGATCGCCTGCGCCAGCACGTCCCATGCGGCCAGCCCGGCACTACGCTGGTCCGCCGCAGTTGCGGCCTACGCGGACCTGTTGCGCGGTGGCGCGCATGTCGGAAGCTTCGGTTGGGACGGTGTGCACGCCCTCGCGGCAGGTGCAGTGGGCAAGGATCCCTGGGGACGTCGCGCCGAATTCCTGTCCCTGGTCGATCGCGCCAAGGTGCTCACCGGCGGGGCCCGGCCCGTTGCTGTCAGCGAGTGAATCCAGCAACGGGGTCGCGCCGGCGCTTCGCCCGGCGCGCGGCATCCGTTACGCTCCGGGAATGCTTGCGGAGCCGACCGATGAGGATTTGATGCTGGCCTACGGCGCCGGCGACGGCTCCGCATTCGAGTTGCTCTATGCCCGCCACCGCTCGGCGCTGTTCCGGTTCCTGCTGCACCAGTTGCGCGAACACGCGACCGCCGAGGAGCTGTTCCAGGATGTCTGGCAGAAGGTCATCTTGGCCCGCGAGCGCTATCGCCCGGACGCCCGGTTCAGCACCTGGTTGTACCAGATCGCGCACAATCGCCTCACTGATCACTGGCGGGCGGCAAAGCATCGGCCGCCGCCGCCCGAGGACGCCGTCGAGCGCGCCGAGCGCGAACCCGATCCCGGCACGCCCGAGCGCAGCCTGTCTGCCTTCGAGGAACGCCGACGGCTGCAGCTTGCACTGGAGGAGTTGCCGGAGGAGCAGCGCGAGGTGGTGATGCTGCGGCTCGAGCAGGAGCTGTCGCTCGAGGAAATCGGGCGGATCACCGGCGTCGGGCGCGAGACGGTGAAATCAAGACTGCGTTATGCGCTGGACAAATTGCGGCAACGGTTGAAGCCATGAACACGATGCCCCCGAACAACCCGCTGGACCATGACGAGCGCGAGCTCGCACGGATCCTGCGCGCGCTGCCCTCCGGCGAACCGTCGGCAGCCATGGATGCACGCATCCTGCGCGCCGCAGCCGAGGCATCCGCACGCGGCCATCGCCGTCGCATCGGCTGGCTGGGCGCCGGCGGCGGCATGTGGGGCATCGGCAGCGCGGCGGCGGCTGTGTTGGCGCTCGGCATTGGCTGGCAGGCGCTGTACGGCGGCGGCTCCCATCCTGCCCTGATCACCCGGCCGGTGCCGGTCGATGATGCGGCGCAGTCCGAAGGCATCAGCGTGGAGTTCAGGGACCGGACCTCGCTTGCGGACAAAGCCGATGCGATGGCGGCTGCGCCGCCGCCCGACGCTCCGGCACCACAACAGGCAGCGCCTGCGGCCGCGCGCAAGGCGACCGCTGCCGAGCGCCCTGCCCCGGCACGCAACGTACCCGCACCCTTTGCCGACGCCGGACTGGACGAGCACGTCGCGCCGCGGGCCGAAGCGGAG
>JBKJMY010000157.1:0-3271 GCA_046596115.1 Arenimonas sp. | reverse complement strand
GATGCGGCGCTGAGCGCGGCATTCACGAAGCTGCCGTTCGACCACCTGTTGTTCACCGGCTCCACCGCAGTCGGCAAACTGGTGATGGCCGCCGCGGCCGCCAACCTGACCCCGGTGACGCTTGAGCTCGGAGGCAAGTGTCCGGCGGTGATCGCACCCGGCTACCCGGTGGCGCATGCGGCCGACCGGATCGCCTTCGGCAAGTGTTTCAACGGCGGGCAGACCTGCGTCGCGCCAGACTATGTCTTGGTGCCGCGCGACCAGCGCGACGCGTTCGTCGAGGCCTACTTCACCAGCTTGCGTCGCCGCTACCCGACCCTGGCCGGCAACCCCGACTACACCACCACCGTGAACGCCCGGCAGGCGGACCGCCTGCGCGACTGGCTGGAAGACGCGCGCGAGCGCGGCGTCGAGGTCAAGCAGTACCAGCCCGATGCCGGCACGCCGGAACCGGGCGTCGAGCTGATCCCGCCCACCGTGCTGCTTGATCCGCCGGACGAGGCGATGGTGATGCGCGAGGAAATCTTCGGCCCGCTGTTGCCGGTCAAGGCCTATGACAGCCATGATGAGGCAATCGCCTACGTCCTCGGCCGCGACAAGCCGCTGGCGTTCTATGCTTTCGACAACGACAGTGACCGCGTGGACAGCAGCCTGGCCCGGGTCAGTGCCGGCATGGCCTGCGTCAACGACGTGGTGATCCAGTTTGGCCAGAACGAATTCCCGATCGGCGGCGTCGGCGCCAGCGGCATGGGCAACTACCACGGGCATGCCGGCTTCCTGACCTTCAGCAAGGCGATGCCGGTGCTATACCAGTCGCGCTTCAATACCATGCGCCTGCTCGATCCGCCGTACGGTGGCATCGGCCGACGCATCGTGAACTGGCTGACTCGCAGCTAAAGCGAAGCCTGCGCGTCGCGGCGACGGGGTTCCTTGGGGTCTAAGGTGCAGTGGTCACTCGATCAGGGAGCCAGCGCCATGAAACTTGCATCCATCACGCTTACCGCCGTACTCGCCGCCACGCTTGCCGCGTCCGCCAGCGCCGGCATGCACACTGCGCGCAAGGATTATGCGGCCTACGTCGGCGCGCCCATCCCGCAATTCACCTTCACCCAGCTCTACAACTGGCAGCGCACCGGCGACAAATCGATGGTGGTGTGGACCAAGCCGAGCACTGCGTACCTGTTGTCGTTGGCGCACAACTGCGATGCGCTCAGTGGTCGCGCAACGGTCGAAATTGGCGGCGTGGATGGCATGCGCGGCCGCTTGCAGGCCGGTTCCGGCGACGTGATCGTCGGCCAGATGCGCTGCCGCGTCACCACGATCCAGCCGATCGACCTCAAGGCCATGAAGCTCGCCCACAAGTAACCCCGTGGGAGCGGCTTCAGCCGCGATTCCCCCACCACCTCAAACAAAAAATTTCCGAAACGCATCAATCGCCCGCGCCAACCCCGCGTCATCAATATCCAGATGCAACACCAGCCGCGACCGTGGGCCAGCCAGCGCGAGCCGGATACCCTGCGCCTGCATATGCGCGTCCAACGCCGCAATCTGGTCTTTGGGCAGGGTGACGAACACCATGCTGGTATGCGGCCCATCCACCGATAGGCCGGGCAGCGCGCGCAATGCCTCGGCCAGTTCCGCCGCACGGCGATGGTCCTCGGCCAGCCGCGCGACATTGTGATCAAGCGCGTAGGCGGCCATCGCTGCCACGATACCGGCCTGGCGCCAGCCGCCGCCGACCACCTTGCGCCAGCGCCGCGCGCGATCAACCAACGCCGTTGAACCGAGCAACATCGAGCCGATCGGCGCGCCCAGTCCCTTGGAAAAACAGATCGACACGCTGTCGAAGGGTTCCACCAACTCGCGCGCCGAGTGATGCTGGGCCACGGCGGCATTGAACAGCCTCGCGCCATCGAGATGAAAGCCCAGGCCGTGGCGCTTGGCGAGATCCGCGGCATCGAGCACATAGGACTGCGGCAGCACGCGCCCGGCCCAGGTGTTTTCCAGCGCCAGCAACCGTGTGCGCGCGAAATGCGGATCACCCAGTGGCTTGATCGCCTTCTCCACCAAGTCTAGTGGCAAGGTGCCATCAGCCGATTGCGGAATCGGCTGTGGCTGGATCGATCCAAGCACCGCCGCGCCACCGCCCTCGTATTTGTAGGTGTGCGCCTCGCTGCCGACCAGGTATTCATCGCCGCGCTCGCAATGCGCCATCAGGGCGATCAGGTTGGACTGCGTGCCGCTGGCCACGAACAGTCCGGCCTGGAAGCCGAGTGCATCAGCCAGCCGTTCCTGCAGTGCGTTGACGGTAGGGTCGTCGCCCATCACGTCGTCGCCCACCGGCACGTGCAGCGCCGCATCGCGCATGGCCGCCGACGGGCGGGTCACGGTGTCGCTGCGAAAATCTACCCAGTCCATGGTCATGGCTCCCGTCTTGTTGGCGGAATGATGCCACCCCGGCGCCTGCGGTAGGATTCCGGGCATGAAGATCGCCAGTTGGAACGTCAATTCGCTCAATGCCCGCCAGCCGCACCTGGAGGAGTGGCTGCGCCTGCGCCAGCCCGACGTGGTCGGCCTGCAGGAGACCAAGCTGGAAGACAGCCGCTTCCCCGACACCGCCCTGGTCGAGCTGGGCTACCGCAGCGTGTTCTGTGGCCAGAAGACCTACAACGGCGTGGCCTTGGTCAGCCGTGAGGCAGCGCGCGAGGTGCAATGCGGCATCCCCGGTTTTGACGACCCGCAGCAGCGGGCGATCGCGGCGACCTTCGGCGACATCCGCATCGTCAACCTGTACGTGGTCAACGGGCAGGCGCTCGGCTCGGAGAAGTACGACTACAAGATGCGCTGGCTCGACGCCGTGCACGGCTGGCTGGCCGACGAGATCAAGGCGCATCCCAATCTTGTGGTGATGGGCGATTTCAATGTCGCCCCGGATGACCGCGATACGCACGATCCGGCGATCTGGAACGAGGACTCGATCCTCACCTCTACCGCCGAGCGCGCCGCGCTGCGTCGATTGGAAGCGCTCGGCTTGCACGACAGCTTCCGCCTGCACAACGACGAGGCCGGACATTTCAGTTGGTGGGATTACCGCGCCGCAGGATTCCGGCGCAACCTCGGCCTGCGGATTGACCTGGTGCTGGTGAGCGATGCGCTCAAGGCGCGCACGATTTCCTCGCAAATTGATCGGGATCCGCGTACCTGGGAGCGGCCGTCGGACCATACGCCGGTGTGGATCGAGCTGGCGGACTGATGTAAATGCAGCAGCGCT
>JBKJMY010000115.1:0-2676 GCA_046596115.1 Arenimonas sp. | reverse complement strand
CCACAAGCCGCTCCCACAAGCCGCTCCAACTTCAGGCGGCGTCGCGCAGGCGCTGGATGCGCTGTTCCAGCGGCGGGTGGCTGCGGAACAGCCCCTGCAATCCGTGCGCGATCGAACCGGAAATGCCGAACGCGGCGATCGCCTTCGGCAGCGTGCTTTCGCCATGCGCCATGCCCAGCTTTTCCAGCGCAGCGATCATCTTGCCGCGACCGGCCAGGCGGGCGCCGCCGGCATCGGCGCGGAACTCGCGCCAGCGGCTGAACGCCATGACGATGATCGATGCCAACAGTCCGAACACCACCTGCAACGCCATCACGATCACGAAGTAGGCAATACCCGGGCTAGCGCCGGAACGCCCGCCGGAAATTGCGGCATCGATCACCCGGCCGACCACGCGCGACAGGTAGATCACGAACGTGTTCACCACGCCCTGGATCAGGGTCAGGGTCACCATGTCGCCATTGGCCACATGGGAGATCTCGTGGCCGATCACAGCTTCGGCTTCATCACGGTTCATTGCCCGCAACAGTCCGGTGGACACCGCCACCAATGCGTTGTTCCGATTGGCGCCGGTGGCGAAAGCGTTGATCTCGGGCGCGTCGTAGATGCCGACCTCGGGCATGCCGATTCCCGCGGTCGCCGCCTGCCGGCGCACCAGGTCCACCAGCCAGCGCTGGGTTTCGCCGCCGGGATTGGCGGGATCGAGCAAGGCCATGCCGGTCATGCGCTTGGCCGTCCACTTGGACAGTGCCAGGGAAATCAGCGCGCCACCAAAACCGAACAGGCCAGCCATGAGCAGCAGGGCGCCGTCATTGCCCAGGCGAATCCCGAACACCGACTGCAGGATGAACATCACCACCGACAGCAGCACCATGACTGCAATATTGGTGGCCAGGAACAACGCAACTCGCTTGAACATGTCGACTCCATCTGCCGAATCGCCGGCATGCAGATACCATGTTGCCGTGACCAGTGATTTTCAAGACGCAGCCCCAACCGGGACCGGCTACCGCGGCCGATTCGCGCCGTCCCCCACCGGCCCTCTTCACGCCGGCTCGCTGCTGGCGGCACTGGGGAGCTGGCTACTGGCGCGGCACGCTGGCGGCGAATGGCTGGTCCGGGTCGAAGACCTCGACCCACCGCGGGAAATCCCGGGCATGGCCACACAGCAGCTCGAGGCACTCGCGCGCTTCGGCATGAGCTCGGACCGACCGGTGCTGTGGCAATCCACGCGCGGCGATGCCTATGCCGCCGCGCTGGAGGCCCTGATGGCCGCAGGGGATGCCTTTGCCTGCCGATGTAGCCGCGCCGACCTGGAGGCGACCGGCGGAATCCATCGTGCTTGCGTGGCTTCGCCGTCGGGAACCATGCCAGCCTGGCGACTGCGCCTGCCAGACCATCGGATCAGCGTGATCGATCGCATCCGGGGCGACATCAGCCAGGACCTGGCAAGCGAGGTCGGCGACGTGGTCCTGCGTCGGGCCGACGGGCCCTGGGCGTATCAATTAGCAGTGGTCGTGGACGATGGGGCCCAAGGCATCACCGACGTCGTGCGCGGGGCCGATCTGCTCGACTCCACACCCCGTCAGGCCTGGCTGCAGCGACGGCTCGGCCTGCGGACGCCGTCGTACGCGCACCTTCCATTGCTGCGGCTTGGCGACGGCAGAAAGTTGAGCAAGTCCGCCGATGCCACGCCGGTCGATCCGGCCGATCCGCTGCCAGCGCTTCGACGCGCCTGGGAGGCCCTCGGCCAGCATGCTGGGGCGATGGATGGAGCGGCGCATTCCGGGCGCGCCCTGGCCTGCGCGCTGGCGGAGTTCGAGCCGCTTCGAATCCCGTCACAGGACCGCGTCCTGCCCGCGCAGTAGGCGATTGGACCTCGAATTCCGCTAGCGCGCTCACGTTCCGCAGGCCCGGTTCCTTGCAAGCTGGGCGCGGACCGGCGATGCTCAGGCGATAAGCGGTACAGAAATCCTGTGGTCCTTGCGTCACTTTTCCGGGGTTGCTCATGTCTCAGCCGCGCATCATCAAGAAATACCCGAATCGGAGGCTCTACGACACCGAGCTTTCCAGTTACGTCACGCTGGAGGATGTTCGTCAGCTGATCATCGAGGGCGAAGGCTTCGAAGTGCGTGATGCGCGCTCCGGCAAGGACCTGACCCGCTCGGTGCTGTTGCAGATCCTGGCCGAACACGAAGACATCGGGCAACCGATCTTCTCGACCCAATTGCTCACCACCGTGATCCGCTTCTACGGCGATTCCCTGCAGGGCATTATCGGCAGCTACCTGGAGCGCAGCATCCAGGTCTTCAGCGAGCAGCAGCAGCAATTGCGCGGCACCCTGGGCAGCCTGGTCGTGCAGACGCCATGGCAATTGCTCAACCAGTTGGCCGACCGGAACATGGAAATCTGGAAAGGCGTCCAGCAGGGCATCAAGAGCGGGCTTGCTGCCTCAGCCGAGAAGTCGGACCCGACGAAGGACGAAACGGTTGACGATGTTCCCGCCGCGCCGGTCCCGCGACTGCGCAGGCGCACCGTCCGCCTGTGACGCGCGCCACGTCGAGGTAACTCGGCGAGGTGAATCGTCGAGGTGAATCGTCGAGGTGAATCGTCGAGGTAACTCGGCGAGGTGAATCGTCGAGGTGAATCGGCGAGGTGAATCGGCGAGGTAAATCG
>JBKJMY010000144.1:0-5608 GCA_046596115.1 Arenimonas sp. | reverse complement strand
AGCCCCTGTGGGAGTGGCTTCAGCCGCGATTGGAGGCTTGCCAGGGACTGCAGGCATCGCGGCTGAAGCCGCTCCCACAGGGGCTGCTCCCACAAGAGCCGCTCCCACAGGAGGTGCGCGCCAGATGAGGGCGAAGCCGTTGGTGTAGCGAAGGTCGGCGCGCGCGACGCGGCCGTTGCCATCCTCGAGCCGCGGCAGCAGGCGCGCGAATCGCGCCAGGCGCCGCTCGGGATCACCCCGGCCGACTTCCACTTCGGTGTCGTCGGACAGCAACAGGTTCCAGCTGCCGCGTGGCGTCAGCCGTACGCGGCGCACCTGCAAGCCCACCGCAAGAAACATCGGGCGCGCCTGGCTATGGAATGCCATCAGCTCGGAGGCGCGATCGTCCGGGCCTTCAAACAGCGGCAGGCGATCGTGCGTTCCAGGCGGCGTCGGGAAGATGTCGCCGCGCTCGGACAGCATGCGCGCATCGCCCCAGCGCGCCATCGGCCGGAATTCGACCAACGCCACTTCGAGCCGGTCGGGCCAGCGCTTGCGCACTTCCACCTTCTGCACCCACGGCAGCGCCACAAGTGACGCGCGGATCGCCGGCAGGTCCACGGCAAAGAACCCCTCCTGCACATAGGGCAGCACAACATTGCGTACGCGGCCATCGCTGACCTGGCGGAATTCGCCGGTCACCACCAACTGCCGCATCGGCCAACGCGAGCCACCGATCCAGCCGTTCAGCACGGCAACAACCGGCAACAGCACCAGTGACACCGCGAACACCCACGCAACTATGCGCAGCAAAGCGTTCACCCGCGCCCCCCTGTGGGAGCGGCTTCAGCCGCGACGGTGGGAGCGGCCACAGCAGCAACTGTGGGAGCGGCTTCAGCCGCGATTCCCGACTCCATGGTAGTTTCAAGAATCCGCCACACCAACGCCTCAAAATCAATCCCAACCTGCGCCGCCGCCTTGGGCACCAACGAATGACTCGTCATACCCGGCGCCGTATTCACCTCGAGCAGATAAAACGCACCCGACGCATCACGCATCACATCCACGCGACTCCACCCGCTGCAACCAATCGCATGAAATGCATCCAGCGCCAGCTTGCGGATCGCAATTTCCGCCTCGCCCTCAAGGCCGGGACACAGGTACTGCGTGTCCTCCGCAACATATTTGGCGTGGTAATCGTAATACTCGCCAGCAGGCACAATTCGAATGCTCGGCAGGGCTTCGTCGCCAAGGATGCCGACGGTCAATTCCTGCCCCTCGATCAGCTGCTCCATTAACAGCTCACCGGGATAGCGCGCGGCGAGCGCGACAGCTTGCTCCAGGCTGGCATCGTCGAAGACGCGACTGACGCCGACGCTGGATCCCTCGCAGCTCGGCTTGACGATCACTGGCAGCCCAAGCGAGCGAGCAGCCGCGTGCACATCATCACCGGGCGCGAGGCGCAGATAGCGCGGCGTCGGCAAGCCCAGGCTCAGCCACACCTGCTTGCTGCGGATCTTGTCCATGGCCAGCGCGGTGCCGAGCACGCCCGAACCGGTGCACGGCACGTCGAGCGCCTCGAGCAGGCCCTGCAGGACGCCGTCTTCACCGCCGCCCTTGTTGCCATGCAGGATGTTGAACACGCGGTCGAATCCCTGCCCTTTCACCAGCGCCTCGACCAATGCGGGAATGCCATCCACGGCGTGCGCATCGACGCCGCGCGCACGCAGCGCGTCGAGCACGTTGCTGCCCGAATTGAGCGACACCTCGCGCTCGGAACTGGTGCCGCCCATCAGCACCGCCACCCGGCCGAAGGCGCGGGCGTCGGTGATGCGCGACTGGCGGAAATCATTCATGCCGCGGTTCCTCCGAAGCCATGGGTGACCAGCTCGTTGGGGATATGGCCGATGTCGCCGGCGCCCATCACCAGCAGCAGGTCGCCGTCCTTGAGGATGTCGGCCAGCAGCGCTGGCAAGTCGGCCGCGCTGTTCACCACCACCGGATCGATGCGGCCACGCGCACGGATTGCGCGCGCCAGCGACTTGGCGTCGGCACCAGTGATGGGCGCTTCACCGGCTGCATATACCTCGGTCAGCACAACGGCGTCGGCGCTCGACAGCACTGCCGCGAAATCGTCGAACAAGTCGCGCGTGCGGCTATAGCGGTGCGGCTGGAAGGCCACCACCAGGCGACGCTCCGGCCAACCGCCACGCGCGGCGTCGAAGACAGCTTCCAACTCGCGCGGATGGTGGCCGTAATCATCCACGACCAAGGCCTTGCCGTTGCCGAAATCAAGCTCGCCCTTGACGTTGAAGCGACGACCGATGCCCTCGAAGCGTTCCAGTGCCCGCCCGATCGCCGCGGGCTCGACGCCCAGCTGCCATCCGATTGCGGCGGCGGCCAGTGCGTTGAGCACGTTGTGCCGGCCCGGCAAATTCAGCCGCACCGGCAGGCCCTCGCCATCGGGCAGGGTCAGCGTGAACAGCATGCAGCCGCCTTCCTGGCGCAGCTCGCTCGCGCGCACATCGGCATGCTCATCAAAGCCATAGCACATCACGTGGCGCGGAACCGACGCAGCCAGCAGGGCAACCTCCGGATCGTCCACGCACAATACCGCCAGGCCATAGAACGGCAGGCGATGCAGGAACTCGTCGAAAGCGGCCTTTACGCGGTTGAAATCGCCGCCATAATTTTCCAGGTGATCGGCATCGATATTGGTGACCACGGCGATCAGCGGGTTCAGGCGCAGGAAGCTGCCATCGCTCTCATCTGCCTCGCCCACCAGCCACTCGCCGGTACCCAGGCGCGCATTGGCACCGGCCGACAACAACTGTCCACCGATGACAAAGGTCGGATCCAGGCCGCCTTCGGACAACACGGCGGCGGTGAGCGAGGTGGTGGTGGTCTTGCCATGGGTGCCTGCGATGGCGATGCCGCGTTTGAAGCGCATCAGCTCGGCCAGCATTTCCGCGCGCGGCACCACCGGAACACGCTGCGCATGCGCGGCGTCGAGCTCCGGGTTGCCCGGCTTGATCGCGCTGGAGATCACCACGACATCGGCGTCGCCGATGTTTTCCGCGCAATGTCCGCGCTTGATCGTCGCGCCGAGGCTGGTGAGCCGGCGGGTGGCGGCGCTGTCACTCTGATCCGAGCCGGACACCTGATAGCCCAGGGTCAGCATCACTTCGGCAATGCCACTCATGCCGACGCCGCCGATGCCGATGAAATGGATGTGCGGGAAGGCCTGGGTCAGGTCGCCTTCGTTGAGCAGGCGGCGCTGGTGCATGCGCTTGGCGGTGTTCGGGCTCATGCGCGCGCTTCCTCGAGGGCAATCTCGGCAACGCGTCCGGCGGCGTCCGGGAATGACGCGGCGCGCGCCGCCTCGGCCATGCGCAGCAGGCGCGTGCGATCAGTCAGCAGCGATGCGATGCGCGCGCGGAGCCCTGCTTCGAGACCAGCATCCTGGCGCAACCACTCGCCACCGCCGCGCTCGGCGAGGAATTCAGCATTGCGCGCCTGGTGGTCGTCCACCGCGCCGGGGAACGGAACCAGGATGCTGCCGACGCCGGCAGCGCATAGTTCGGCGATGGTGAGCGCACCGGCGCGACCGATCACCAAGTCGGCCCAGCCATAGGCCTCGGCCATGTCAGCGATGAATGGCTCGATGTTCGCGGTGACGCCGGCAGCGGTGTACGCAGCGCGAGTTTCATCGACCATCCTGGCGCCGCACTGGTGCCGGATGACGATGTGGCTGGCGTCGCCGAGTGCTGCGATCACCTTGGGCACCGCAGCATTGATCGCGCGCGCACCCTGGCTGCCGCCCAGGACGAGCAGGTTGAAGGAAGCCGTCGTGTCGCGCGCCAAGGCAGTCGCGCTGCGCGCTGCGAGGCGTTCTGCTGGCGGCGGCATTGCGGAGATTTCCGCTCGCACCGGATTACCGACTGTCTCGTTGGCCACGCCCGGGAAGCTGTCCGGGAACCCGCAAAGCACACGACGCGCCAGGCGCGCCAACACGCGATTGGTCACGCCCGGCGCGCGATTCTGTTCGTGCACCAGCAATGGCCGACGCAGCAGCCACGCGGCGAGCCCACCCGGGCCGGCGGCGAAGCCACCGAAGCTCACCACGGCGCGCGGACGCGCTTGCCGCAGCACGCCAAGCGCTTGCCAGAGCGAACGCACCAGCACCAGCGGCGCGCTCAGCGCGCTGGCCAGCGACTTGCCGCGCAGGCCGCGCACGGCGATGGTGCGGATCGGGAAATCGTTGGCCGGTACAAGGCGTGTTTCCATGCCGCCGTCGGCGCCGAGCCAGAGTACCGGCACGTTGAGGGCGCGCAGGGCGTGGGCGACTGCGAGGCCTGGGAAGATGTGGCCGCCGGTGCCGCCGGCGAGGATCATGACTGGGCTGGTTGTTGGAATCGCGGCTGAAGCCGCTCCCACTGAGGCGGCGCCTGCGGTCATCGCGGCTGAAGCCGCTCCCACTGAGGCCGCTCCCACTGAGGCGGCTCCCACATTGGTGGCTCGCGTGGTCATCGTTGGGCTCCGAGGCGGGGCTCGATGCGGGCGCGGCCGCCGTTGCGGCTGACTGGCAGGATTGCCGAGGGACGCTGCGCGACCGCGCCGCTGCCCACTGGCAGGTTGGGCTGGTAGTCGGCATCGGCCTGGGCCCGGAGCGGCTCACCGCGGGTACGCGCTGCCTGGCGCCGTTCGGCGCGGTCGAGTTCGTAGCTCACGCGCAGCAACATGCCGAATGCGGCGCAGGTCATCAGCACGCTGGAACCACCCGAGGACACCAGCGGAAGCGTCAGGCCCTTGGTCGGCAGGATGCCCATGTTGACGCCCATCGACACCAGCGCCTGCAGGCTGATCCACAGGCCGATGCCGAAGGCGACATAGCCCTGGAACGGCAGCCGCAGCTCGACGCAACGCTTGCCGATGCTCAGCGCCCGCCAGGTGAACAACGCATACAGCGTAATGATCGCGCACACACCGATGAAGCCGAGTTCCTCGGCAGTCACGGCGAAGATGAAATCGGTGTGCGCCTCGGGCAGGTAATCGAGCTTCAGGATGCTGCCGCCCAGGCCGACCCCACCCAGATCGCCGCGGCCAATCGCAATCAACGCCTGCACCAGCTGGTAGCCGCTGTCGAGCGCATCGGCCCATGGATTGCTGAAGGAGGTAAGCCGGCGAACACGATACGGCTCGAGCATCACCACGAACGACATCACCGCCAGGCCCGCCAGTGCCGGAATGGCAAGATTGCGGATGCGCGCGCCGCCCAGCCAGACCATGCCGCCGGTAATCGCGAACAACAGCATCGCCGAACCGAAGTCGGGCTGGATCAACAGCAGGCCGACCAGTCCGCCGGCGACCATCAAGGGCTTGAGCAGCGCTTTCCAGCTGTCGCCGATGGCGTCGCGATGGCGCACCAGGTAGCTCGAAAGCCAGATGATCAGCATCAGCTTGACCGCTTCCACCATCTGGAAGTTGGAGATGCCGAGGTTCAGCCAGCGCCGCGCGCCATTCACGGTCTTGCCAATGCCGGGCAGGAACACGGCGATCAGGCCGATGAAGCACAGCAGCAACAGAAACTGCGAATGTTGTTCGATGCGCTTCATTTCGATGCGCATCA
>JBKJMY010000098.1:0-9287 GCA_046596115.1 Arenimonas sp. | reverse complement strand
GGCGCGATCAAGGATCCGCCGCACCAGTGAATAGCCATTGGAATGCGGGCCCGAGGAGGCCAGGCCGATCAGCACATCGCCGGCTTTCACGGAGGCTCCGTCGAGCAATTTCGATTTTTCCACCGCGCCGACCGTGAATCCGGCCAAGTCGTATTCGCCGGGCGGGTACATGTCGGGCATTTCCGCGGTCTCGCCGCCGATCAAGGCGCAGCCGGCGAGTTCGCAACCCCGGGCGATGCCACCAACCACCGCGACGGTGGTGTCCACGTCCAGCTTGCCGGTGGCGAAATAGTCCAGGAAGAACAGCGGCTCGGCGCCCTGCACCAGCACGTCATTCACGCACATGCCGACCAGGTCGATGCCGATGCTGTCGTGCCGGTTCAGCTGCTGCGCCAGCTTCAGCTTGGTGCCGACGCCGTCGGTACCCGAGACCAGGACCGGCTCGCGATAGCGGCCGGAGAGGTCGAACAGGCCGCCGAAACCACCCAGGCCACCCATCACTTCGGGCCGGAAGGTGCGTCGGACCAGCGGTTTGATGCGCTCGACGACGGCATTGCCCGCATCGATGTCCACGCCCGCGTCGCGATAGGTGAGGGGAGTGTTGGCCATGGCGGACGGGCGTCGTGGGAAAGCGACATTCTAGCAGCGGCACCTCGTCGGCCGGCCGGCAAGCGTCGCCGGGGTTGGACGCCCGCGCCCCGCTTGCGGCACCATGGGGCAGTTCCTACCGCTGCCGACCCATGACGCCGATCGCCCGCTTCAGCCTGTTGGCCCTGTTATTCGCCAGTTTCCATGGCGCGCCCGCCTGGGCCGGTCCCAATGCCCCGGCCATGCCGGCTGCCGCCGCCGACGCGGACCCGGTCGAGTCGCCGGACAAGCCGAAGGTGGTCCGAAATCCGGCGTTCTACACCACCGACGTGTCCGTCAGCTCGCAGAACGAGAAGCGCGGCGCCCTGATCCGCGCCCTCGGCCAGGTCATCGTCCGCCTGACTGGCGACCAGACTGCGCCGCAGAACGCCATCGTCCGTCGCGCCGGCGCGAACATCGACGCCATGGTGTTGAAGTCCGCGTTCCGCCAGGAACAGCAGACGGTCAACGGCGTGCCCGTCTACAAGACCATCCTGGGCGTAGCGTTCGTGCCCGAAGCCGTGGACAACGTCATTGCCGCCGCCGGACTGAAGTTCTGGACCAATGCGCGCCCCAAGCCGATCCTCTGGCTGGCCATTGATGATGGCCGCGGCCCGCGCCTGGTCACCGGCCAGCAGACCGCCGTGGTCAAGCCGCTGGCGGCCCGGGGACTGGAGCGCGGCATGCGCTTCCTGTTGCCCGCCGGCAATGCCGCCGAACAGGCCGCAGTCCCGGCGATCTGGAAACTCGATGCCGCCACCATGCAGCAATTCACCGCGCGCTACCGCAACGATTCGCAGCTGGTCGGCAAGGTCTATCGCATGGGCACTGGCTGGGCGGCTGACTGGGTGCTCAGCCAGGACGGCGCCGAGGTCGCGCGCTGGTCATTCACCGACGCCGACCCGCGCCGGGTGATTGCTTCGGGCGTTGACGAGGGCGCCAATGCCATCGCCAAGCGCGATGCCGTCGGCCTGGATACCGGCACCGCCGGCCAATACGCGGTCGAGATCGGTGGCGTCGGTAGCCAGGGCGATTACCTGCGCCTGATGTCCTACCTGGAAGGGTTGCCGGTCGTGCGCCGGGTCATCCCGGTGCAGGCCGAGCCTGGCCAATTGCAACTGCGGCTTGACCTGGGCGTGGGCATGAAAGGGTTCCGCACCATGGTGGCTGGTGGCTCGATCCTTCGCGTCGCGGACGGCGCAGACTCCCGCTTCGAGCTGCAATGACCCCCAACCAGCTACCCAATGCCATCACCATCGCGCGCATGGTGATGGCGCTGCCGTTGCTGTGGCTACTGATGCATTCGCAGTTCCGGCTTGCCCTGGCGGTTGCCCTGGTCGCCGGTGCCAGCGACGTGGTCGACGGATACATCGCGCGCCGCAATGGCTGGCAGAGCGAACTGGGTGGGCTGCTTGATCCGATCGCGGACAAATTGCTGCTGAGCACCTGCTTCTTTGGCCTTTGGTGGGCGCAATTGCTGCCCGGCTGGCTGGTTGCCGTCGTGCTGCTGCGTGACGTCGTCATCCTGCTGGGTGCGCGCGCCTGGTGGCGGATCGAGCGACAGTTCCGCGCTGAACCCTCGGGCCTGGGCAAGTCCACCACGCTTGCGCAATTGCTGCTGGTCGGGCTTGTCCTCGCGCGCCCTGCAGGGTTGCCTATCCTCACCGACTGGATCGCGCCGCTCGCACTTGCAACCGCCGCCATCACCGTGCTCAGTGGCGGGGACTACGTGGTGCGCTACGGTAGGCGCGCCTGGGCACGACGGGAGCGCAAGCCATGACAACCGCTGATTCCCGTCGCTGGCAATGGCTGATCGTGGCCCTGCTTGTCGGCGTGCTGGTCTGGCGCCTGTCGCCCATCCTCACGCCGTTCGTGATCTCCGCCCTGTTCGGTTGGATTGGCGATCCACTCGTCGACCGGCTCGAGGCGCGCGGACGCAAGCGGCACACCGCGGTATTGATTGTGTTCGCAGTGATGCTTGCGGCGCTGACCCTGGTGTTGCTGGTGCTGGTGCCCTTGCTCTGGAACCAGTTGCAGAAACTGATCGACTGGCTGCCGCAGCTGGTGGCCTGGATGACCAGCGTGGCGATCCCCTGGATCCAGCTGAAGTTCAAGGTGGACCTGTCGCACTACGTCGACCCCGAATACATCTTCAAGCTGGTGCAGGAGCATCTTGCGGAAGCCGGCGGCATCGCTGCTGCGGTGCTCGGCCGCGTGTCGGCGTCGGGCCTGGCGCTGTTCGGCATGCTGGCCAGCATCGCCCTGGTTCCGGTGCTGAGTTTTTATTTCCTGCGCGACTGGGACGTAATGGTCCGGCGCATCCGCGAGCTGGTGCCGCGGCCGATGCTGCCGACGGTGGACCGGCTCGGCGCCGAGTCCAATGCGGTGCTCGGGGGATTCCTGCGCGGGCAGTTCAGCGTGATGCTGGCCCTGGGTGCGATCTACGCGATCGGCCTGTGGTCGGTCGGCCTTGAGCTCGGCCTGCTGATCGGATTCGTGTCCGGGCTGGTGGCGTTCGTGCCCTACCTCGGATTCGTGGTCGGCATCTGCGCTGCGGTGATTGCATCACTGGTGCAATACGGGGACATGGTGCATTTGCTGCTGGTGTTTGCGGTGTTCGGCGTCGGTCAGATGCTGGAAAGTTTCCTGCTCACGCCGTGGCTTGTCGGTGACAAGATCGGCCTGCATCCGGTGGCGGTAATTTTCGCCATCATGGCCGGCGGACAGTTGTTCGGCTTCCTGGGTGTCCTGCTGGCGTTGCCGGTGGCGGCGATCGGGATGGTGCTGCTGCGCCATGCGCATCAGCGCTATACCGGCAGCGTGTTGTACGGCGCGCGCGGCGGGCCGATCGGCATTGACCTGGGCCTGCCTGATCCGGGCCTGCTCGACGTCGAAGCTGCCGGCGCCCCTCCGGCGTCGTCCATCCCACCCGTTCCGCCCGTCACGCCTCCTTGATTGGGCAATTGCCCTTGTCGCTCGGGTTTCCACCCGAGCAGCGCTTCGACGCCTTCCATGGGCAGGCGCCATTGCGCGCGCTGGTCGAGTCGGTCGCCCGTGGCGAAGATGCGCACTGGCTGTACCTCGCGGGGCCCACGGGCAGCGGCAAGACGCATCTGTTGCTGGCGGCCTGCGCGCTGGCGCGTGCGTCCGGACAGTCGGCCGTGTTCCTGCCGCTGGCGACCGTGGCCGGGCGCCTGGCCGACGCACTGCAAGGCGTGATGCATGCGCCCGCGCTGGTCTGCCTGGATGGCCTGGATGCGATTGCCGGGCTTGCCGGCGATGAGCTTGCGTTGTTCCATGCGCACAACGCGGCGCGACAGTCGGGCGCCCGCCTGGTCTATGCGGCCAACGCGATGCCATCGGCGCTGCCGTTCGGCCTGCCCGACCTCGTTTCTCGCCTGGAACAATGCACGCGCCTGACGATTGAGCCACTCGATGAGGCCGGGCGTCGCGACGTGCTTCGCGCGCGCGCGTCGCGTCGCGGCCTGGAACTGGATGATGCGGTGCTCGACTTTATGTTCCGGCGCGTTGGCCGCGACCTTGGCACATTGACCACCTTGCTCGATCGACTCGATCGCGAAAGCCTTGCAGCGCAGCGCCGCATCACCGTCCCCTTCCTGCGCGCGCGACTCTAGTGGGAGCGGCTTCAGCCGCGATGCTGGAGCGGCCTCAGATGTGGGAGCGGCTTCAGAGGTGGGAGCGGCTTTAGCCGCGATTGAAAGACATCGCGGCTAAAGCCGCTCCCACAGGGACAGATCCAGCGTGGTCAGACGTTCTGGCGTGCCGACATCGGTCCAGCGACCGGCGTGGTGCTGGCCGCTGATCCGGCCCTTGCGCGCTGCGGCATAGAGCAGCGGCGCCAACTTGAAGCGCGGCGGATCCAGTTCACTTCCTGCGCCGTCGCCGATCACGTCGCGCCAGTCCTGCAGGATCTCGGGCCGGTACATGCCAACGCCGGAGTAGGTCAGCCGCGGCGCACCGTCTTCGGACACCAGGCCATCGGGCGCGAGGTGGAAGTCGCCGCGCGCATGCTGCGCGGGATTGTCCACCAGCACCAGGTGCGCGAGTCCCGTTGGCGCTCGCGGCAGGCGGGAAAAATCGATATCGGCCCAGATATCACCATTGATCGCAAGGAACGGCTCGGCACCGAGCAGCGGCAGGGCGTGCAACATGCCGCCGCCAGTCTCCAGCGGCTCGGCACCTTCGTGCGAGTAATGCAGGCGCAGGCCCCAGGCGCTGCCATCGCCAAGAGTCGGTGCGAAGCGGTCGGCAAGCCAGGAAATATTCAGCACCACGTCCTGCACGCCAAACGCCGCCAGTCGCTCGAGATGCCATGCGACCAGCGGCTTTCCGCCAGCGAGCAGCAGCGGCTTGGGCGTGGTCTGGGTGAGCGGGCGCATGCGCTCGCCCTTGCCGGCCGCAAAGATCAGCGCGCGTGGGATGCTCATGCGCTGGGCAAGCTGATGTCGCGGTCGCGCAGCGCGGTATCCACCAGGGCAACCAGCGGTGCGATTTCGTCGTAACGCTGTCCAACGTCACGCACGTAGTTCCACACCAGCGGCAGGTCGCGCAGGTAGCCGGCCTTGCCGTCGCGGTACCAGAGGCGACAAAAGATGCCGAGCACCTTGATGTGGCGCTGCAGTCCCATCAGGTCGAAGCCGCGGCGGAACGTGGCCGCATCCACGCGGGTGAGGCCGGCGCTGACCAATTGCTGGCGATACTGCTCGGCCCAGTGGTAAACCTGCGACTCCGGCCAGGCGATGTAACAGTCACGCAGCAGCGACACCAGGTCGTAGGTGATCGGGCCGCGCACCGCATCCTGGAAATCCAGGATGCCCGGGCCGCCCGTCTCGGCCAGCAGCAGGTTGCGCGAATGGAAGTCGCGATGCACGAACGCCTGGTCCTGGCGCAGCGCACTTTCCGCCAGGGTGCGGAATGCGACCTCCACCGCGTCCCACTGTCCGCAGTCCGAGGTGAAGCCCAGGTGGCGTTGGAGGAACCAGGTCGGCATCAATTCCAGTTCCGCGACCAGGCGCGCCTCGTCGTAAGGCGGCAGGTCGGCAGCATCGATAGTGGTCTGCATGCGCAGCAGGGCGCGCATCGCATCGTCATACAGGCGGTCCGCGCTGCCGGCATCCAGCGCTGGCAAGTACAGGGCATCGCCGAGATCGGACATCAGGATAAAGCCGTGCCCGGAATCGCTGGCCAGCACACGTGGCGCCAGCAGTCCCGCACCGACCAGGCGCGAAGCGATGTCCAGCCAGGGCCCGAGGTCCTCACGATCGGGCGGCGCGTCCATCAGGATGTGCGTGCCGCCATTGGAGCGGACGCGCCAGTAGCTGCGGAAGCTGGCATCGGCGGAGGCAGTATCCAAGGTCGCGGCGGGATCGCCCAGCGCGGCGCGGGTCCAGTCCAGGCGGGCCTGCTCGCGCGAAGTCGTTTCCATGGCAAATCCTGTCAGGGGAGCCCCGATTATCCCCGGCCCGGGGCCTTCGTGACAAAATGCGGGCTGGATTTAACCTTGCGTGGCGCAATGACCAACCTGATCCCCGTCATCCTCTCCGGTGGTTCCGGCACCCGCCTGTGGCCGCTGTCACGCGAATCGCATCCCAAGCAGTTCCTGCCCCTGCTGGGTGATCGCTCCCTTCTGCAGTTGACCTGGCTGCGCCTGCGCGGCCTGCCCGGCATGTCGCCGCCGATCGTGGTGGCGAACGAGGAGCATCGCTTCCTGGTGGCCGAGCAACTGCGCCTGGTCGAAGCCACGCCCTCGGCACTGGTGCTGGAACCGGTCGGACGCAACACCGCGCCGGCCATCGCCGTGGCGGCAATGCGTGCAATGGCCGACGGCGCCGACCCCGTGCTGCTGGTGCTGCCATCCGACCACGTGATCGCCGACGAACCGGGCTTCCGCGCCGCGGTACTGCAGGCACTGCCCGCAGCACAGGCCGGTGATCTGGTGACCTTCGGCATCGTGCCCACCGCACCGGAGACCGGCTACGGCTACATCAAGGCAGCGGCGGGCGAGGGCGTGCGCCCGGTGCTGGAGTTCGTCGAGAAGCCGGATGCGCAGACCGCGCAGGGCTATCTGGCCAGTGGCGATTATTTCTGGAACAGCGGCATGTTCGCCTTCCGCGCCTCGCGCTACCTCGAGGAGTTGCAGCGCACCCGTCCCGCCATGGTGGCCGCCGCACGCGAATCGCTCGACAAGGCCACGCGCGATGGCGATTTCCTGCGGCTGGGCAAGGACGCGTTTGCGGCCTGTCCGTCGGACTCGATCGACTATGCGGTGATGGAGTCCACCGATCGTGCCGCGGTGTTGCCGATCGACGTGGGCTGGAACGATGTCGGTTCCTGGTCTGCACTGTGGTCGGTGGTCGATCAGGATGGCGATGGCAATGCGCACCGCGGCGATGTGGTTGCGCGTGACTGCCGCAACACGCTGGCCATCGGCGACAAGCGCCTGATCGCGCTGATCGGGCTCGATGACGTCGTCGTTGTGGACACCGATGATGCCGTGCTGGTGGCGCGACGCGACCGCGTTCAAGAGGTGAAAGACGTGGTCGCGACACTCAAGCGCGACAAGCGGCCGCAGGCCACCTGGCACCGCAAGGTCTATCGTCCCTGGGGCAGCTACGACGGCATCGACAGCGGCGAGCGCTTCCAGGTCAAGCGGATCATCGTCAAACCCGGCGCAAGCCTGAGCCTGCAGATGCACCACCATCGCGCCGAGCACTGGATCGTGGTCAAGGGCACCGCGCGCGTCACCTGCGGCGAGAAGGTGTTCCTGCTGGCCGAGAATGAAAGCACGTATATCCCGCTGGGCAGCAAGCACCGCCTCGAAAATCCCGGCAAGCAACCGCTGGAGCTGATCGAAGTGCAGTCCGGCAGTTACCTGGGCGAGGACGACATCGTCCGCTTCGAAGACGTGTACGGCCGATGACGCAAGCGCTGTCCCACCTTGATCGGCTGGAAGCAGAAAGCCTGCATATCCTGCGCGAAGTGGCGGCACAGTTCCGCAACCCGGTCATGCTCTATTCGATCGGCAAGGACAGCACGGTCCTGCTGCACCTGCTGCGCAAGGCGTTCGCGCCCGCGCCGCCGCCGATCCCGCTGCTGCACATCGACACCACGTGGAAGTTCCGCGAGATGATCGCCTTCCGCGACCAGGTCGCACGCCAGGGTGACATCGAGCTGCGGGTGCACATCAACCAGGACGGATTGCGCGATGGCGTCGGCCCGTTCGCCGATGGCGCCAACGTCCACACCGACGTGATGAAGACCCAGGCATTGCGCCAGGCCCTCGATGCCGGCGGCTACGATGCGGCCATCGGTGGCGCCCGCCGCGACGAGGAAAAGTCGCGTGCCAAGGAGCGCGTGTTTTCCTTCCGCAATGCCGCCCACCGCTGGGATCCGAAGCAGCAACGGCCCGAGTTGTGGAACCTGTTCAACACCCGCATCCATCCGGGCGAGAGCGTGCGGGTGTTCCCGCTCTCCAACTGGACCGAGCTGGACGTGTGGCTGTACATCTACCGTGAAAAAATCGAGGTCGTTCCCTTGTACTTCGCCGCGCCGCGCCCGGTCGTCGAGCGTGGCGGCGCACTGCTGATGGTGGACGACGCGCGCATGCCGCTGCAGCCGGGGGAAACGCCGACACTGCGCACGGTCCGCTTCCGAACGCTTGGCTGCTACCCCTTGACCGGGGCCATTGAATCGGATGCCGACAGCCTGGAAAAGATCATCGCCGAGATGCTGGTGGCGAAGAGCTCCGAGCGCGAGGGCAGGATGATCGACCACGATCCATCCGCGTCGATGGAGAAAAAAAAGCAGGAGGGCTATTTCTGATGTCCGACTCGCCCGACATCGGCAGCTTCCTGCGCAGCTACGAAGCGCGGCCGCGGCTGCGCTTCATCACCTGCGGCAGCGTGGATGACGGCAAGAGCACGCTGATCGGGCGCCTGCTGTTCGAAAGTCGCAACCTGTTCGACGACCAGCTCGCCGCGCTTGAGCGCGACAGCCGGCGCCATGGCACGCAGGGCGCCGAACCGGACTATGCACTGTTGCTGGACGGCCTGGATGCGGAGCGCGAGCAGGGCATCACCATCGATGTCGCCTATCGTTTTTTCAGCACTGAAGCGCGCAGTTATATCGTCGCCGACTGCCCCGGGCATGAGCAGTACACCCGCAACATGGCTACCGGCGCGTCGACCGCCGACCTGGCGGTGGTGCTGGTGGACGCACGCAAGGGCGTGCTTACCCAGACCCGCCGGCACAGCTGGATCGCGGCGCTGTTCGGCATCCGCCACGTGGTGCTGGCGGTGAACAAGATGGACCTGGTGGACTATTCCGACGCCGTGTTCGAAAAGATCGTCGGCGACTATCACGCGCTGGCGAAACGGATCGGAATCGCGTCGGTCACTGTCATCCCGGTGTCGGGGTTGCGTGGTGACAATGTTGCCAGCCGCTCGGAAGCGATGCCCTGGTACCAGGGTCCGTCGCTGCTTGAATTCCTCGACAGTGTGGACCTGGCTTCATTTGGCGCTGACCCCGCCGAGCGCCCATTTCGGATGCCGGTGCAGTGGGTGTGCCGGCCGTCGCAGGATTTCCGCGGCTTCGCCGGGTTGGTGGCCTCGGGCCGCATCCAGGTGGGAGACGCCGTGATC
>JBKJMY010000086.1:0-5445 GCA_046596115.1 Arenimonas sp. | reverse complement strand
AGCGCTCGATCATGGCGGGCACCTGCTCGCTCTGGTCCGGATGGACCAGGAACACGACTTCGTAGTGACGCATCGGTTGTTTCCTTGTGGATGCGGCCCGTTGCCGGGCCAACAGCTCCCGGCCGGATGCCGTGGAGCAAGAACCGCAGGACAGGCCCGCGGAGCCGCGCAGTATGGCAGCCGCGGCGGTGCTGTGCAAGTCATTGGGCAGAAAGCATTTTCCGGACAAGAATCACGCCCGGTTGCCGCCTCGGCAGTTACAGCGGGGCACTATCCGAAGTGGTGAAGCTCTCGCCGCAGCCGCATTCGGCGGCCATGCGGGGGTTCCGGAACACGAATTGCTGGTTCAGCCCGGTACGGACGAAGTCGATTTCCGTTCCGTCCACCTGGGCCAGGCTGGCCGCGTCCACTCGCACGCTGACCCCCTCGTGCTCGAACACCGTATCGCCCTCGCGGCCCTCGGTAGCCATGTCCACCACGTAGGCCCAGCCGGAGCAGCCACTCTTCTTCACCCCGAAGCGCAGCCCAATCGCCCCCGGCGTCTCGCCCAGGTACTGGCGGATGCGGTCAGCGGCAGCAGTGGTGAAGGTGACAGCCATGCAACGATTCCCATCCATAAGCGTAGGAGCGGCTTCAGCCGCGATAGCCCCACAAGTATACCGCCCCAGCCCAGCCACCCGCCTGCGGTATCCTTGTCATCCTCTTATTTGGGCCGTCAGGGCCGGAGATTCAAGGATGGCAGTGGTCAGTGTTCAGCAGGCGCTCGCGGGCAAGGTTGCCGCCGGGAGCGAAGTCACGGTCCGGGGCTGGGTTCGCACCCGGCGCGACTCCAAGGCCGGGCTATCGTTTGTGAACGTCAGCGACGGCTCCTGTTTCGCGCCGATCCAGGTCGTCGCGCCGTCGACGCTGGACAACTACGAATCCGAGGTCAAGCGGCTGACCGCCAGTTGCTCGGTGATCGCCACTGGCACCCTGGTCGCTTCGCAGGGCCAGGGCCAGACCTTTGAGATCCAGGCGTCCTCGATCGAAGTCGCCGGCTGGGTCGAGGACCCGGAAACCTACCCGATCCAGCCCAAGGCGCACTCGCTGGAGTTCCTGCGCGAGGTCGCGCATTTGCGACCACGCACCAATCTGTTCGGCGCGGTCACGCGCATCCGCCACACCATGGCGATGGCGATCCACCGTTTCTTCCACGAGGAAGGCTTCTACTGGGTCAACACGCCAATCATCTCGACCTCGGACGCCGAGGGCGCCGGGCAGATGTTCCGCATCTCCACGCTCGACATGATGAACCTGCCGCGCGATGGCAAGGGGCATGTCGATTTCTCCAAGGATTTCTTCGGCAAGGAAGCCTTCCTGACAGTCTCCGGGCAGTTGAACGTGGAAGCGTTCTGTCTGGCATTGTCGAAGGTCTACACCTTCGGACCGACTTTCCGCGCCGAGAACTCCAATACCACGCGCCACTTGGCCGAGTTCTGGATGATCGAGCCGGAGATCGCCTTCGCCGATCTCAACGACGACGCCAACCTGGCCGAAGCCTTCCTCAAGTACATCTTCCGCGCCGTGCTCAACGAGCGTGGCGATGACCTTGCCTTCCTCGCCGAGCGGGTTGACAAGTCCGCGGTGAGCAAGCTCGAAGCCTTCGTCGGCGCGCCCTTCGAGCGGATCGAGTACACCGATGCAGTGTCGCTGCTGCAGAAGTCCGGCGTGAAGTTCGACTTCCCGGTGGAATGGGGCCTGGACCTGCAGACCGAGCATGAGCGCTGGCTCACCGAGGTGCATGTCGGCCGGCCAGTGGTGGTGGTGAACTACCCGGAGCAGATCAAGGCCTTCTACATGCGCCTGAACGACGATGGCCGCACCGTCGCGGCGATGGACGTGCTCGCGCCCGGCATCGGCGAAATCATCGGCGGCGCCCAGCGCGAGGAGCGGCTGGACGTGCTTGACGCGCGCATCGCGCAGTTCGGCCTGGATCGGTCGCACTACGAGTGGTATCGCGACTTCCGCCGCTACGGCACCGTGCCACATGCCGGTTTCGGCCTCGGCTTTGAGCGGCTGGTGGTGTACGTGTGCGGCCTGTCGAACATCCGCGACGCCATTCCCTTTCCCCGGGCCCCCGGCCTGGCGACGTTCTAGCCGATGGCGCAGGCATTGCTGTTCCTGTTCCTCGGCCTGGCCGGATCGGCCGGTCCGGCGCACTTCGGAATGCGTGTGTTGTCGCATCGCCAGCAGCTCGATCGCGGCCTTGCGTTTGCACCCGGAACCGCCGACGGCGGCCTGCCCTACAGCTGGTGGCTGATGCGCATGCGCCATCGCGCCCTGCCCGACCCCGCGCTGCGCCAGTTCGGCACGATCGCTGGCATCATGGGCTGGATCACGCTGGTCGGCCTGGTGGGCAGCGCGTTCGCGATCGCTGCCACCAGCGTGCAGTGATCGACCACTCTTTCCGGAGCATTTGATGGACCATGACGGCAACGACGACTACGCGCACGAAGAATGGTGGCTGGCCGCGCCCGAGCACCTCCTGGTCTGGGCGCGGCTGCGCGTGCTCGACAGCGGCGTGGCCCAGGTCTTCGACAGCCAGGGCGAGACCCTGGTGTATGAATCCGATGATGTCGCGCGCGCTGCCCTGATGGACGCCGATTTCCGCTCCCTCGACGGCATGGATGAAGACGACGCCGAGTCCTTCGGAATGTCCCTGGACGAACTGCAGCCACCACACGGCCACGATGAGGAAGAATTGTTGCCGCAGATGTTGCGCACCCTCGGGCCGAGGCACTGATGGACGCGCCGTCGCCGCCGCTATCCGGGCGCGACGCCCTGGTATGCGGTGCGTCCGAGGGCATTGGCCGCGCCAGCGCGATTGCATTGGCCGAGCGCGGCGCAAACGTGTGCCTGCTGTCGCGGCGCCGGGATGTCCTGGAAGCCCTGCGCGATGCACTGCCGCGCGTTCACCCGGCGCAGTCACACCGCGTGGTTGCCGCCGACGTCAGTCGCAGCGATGCCCTGCGCGACGCGCTGGCTGCGCTGCTGGCGAGCCAGCCCGTGCAGATCCTGGTCAACAACACCGCCGGCCCGCCGGGTGGCGCCGCATATGCCGCTGATCCGGAGGATTATGTCGCCGTCTTTCGCCAGCATCTGGTCGCGGGGCAGATCCTTGTGCAAGCCGTGCTGCCCGGGATGCGTGCCGCGCAGTGGGGCCGGATCGTCAACATCATCTCGACGTCGGTAAAGGAACCCATTGCCAACCTCGGCGTATCCAATACCGTGCGTGGCGCGGTGGCGAACTGGGCCAAGTCACTGGCAACCGAACTCGGTCCCGATGGCATCACGGTCAACAACGTGCTGCCCGGCTACACCCGCACCCAGCGGCTGGACCAGATCCTGGCCGAACGCGCCAGCGCCAGCGGCAAGACCGAGCAGGTGATCGCTGACGCAATGCTGGCAACGGTACCCGCCCGGCGCTTTGCCGAGGCCAGCGAGATCGGCGCCGCCGTCGCCTTCCTGTGCTCGCCCGAGTCGGCCTACATCAATGGCATCAATCTTCCCGTGGATGGTGGCAGGACCCGCTCGCTATGACTGCCCTCGCCGACCAGCGCTCCACCGGCCGCATCCCATATGCCTCCGAGTTGATTGTCGTGTGCGAGCGGCACGCCTGGCGCGCGGAATTGACCGACCTGTCGGAGGGCGGCTGCGGCGCGTTCCGGCCCGAAGATTGCGATCTCGAGGAAGGCTTGCTGGTGCAGTTGTATTTCCTTGACGAGGGCAATCACGCGTTCGGCGTGGACGCCCGCGTCGCGCGCAACGACCCGCGCTACCTGGGCTTCGAATTCCACGAGACCCGCCCGCTGCCCTGCCTGCCTGCATGAGCGCCCTGCCCCGCCTTTGCCACCACATTGGCGGCCAGCCGGTGCCGCCCGCCAGCGGACGCTGGCTCGAAGTCGTTGAGCCTGCGACCGGACAGCCATTCGCCGAGTGCGCCGCTGGCGATGCCACCGACGTTGATGCCGCGGTTGCCGCCGCCCGCCGCGCGCAGGACGCATGGGCCGGCCTGCCGCCAAGTGGTCGCGCGCGCTGGATGCATCGCCTGGCAGACGCTCTGGAAGCGCGCAACGAAGACTTCGCCCTGTCAGAATCGCGCGACGGCGGCAAGCCGATCGCCTTGGCGCGCGACGTCGAGATCCCGCGCGCGGTGAGCAACCTGCGCTTCTTCGCCGCGGCAGCCACGCAATTCGCCAGCGAGAGCCACCACGGCGAGGCCGGACTGAACATCACCCTGCGCCAACCGCTCGGCGTGGTCGGCTGCATCAGTCCCTGGAACCTGCCGCTGTATCTGTTCACCTGGAAGATCGCGCCAGCACTGGCGGCGGGAAATTGCGTGGTCGGCAAGCCAAGCGAAGTCACGCCGGTCACCGCCTGGATGCTCGGGGAGCTGGCCAATGAGATCGGCTTTCCGGCGGGCGTTCTGAATATCGTGCATGGGCTCGGCGCGGACGTCGGCAAGCCACTGGTCGAGCATCCCGGTGTCAAGGCGATCAGCTTCACCGGCAGCACGGCCGTGGGCCGGGGCATCGCCGCGTCGTGTGCGTCGGCGCTGAAGAAATGCTCACTCGAATTGGGCGGCAAGAACCCGACCCTGGTGTTCGCCGATGCACGCCGCGAAGGACTGGTCGATGCCATTGTGCGTTCCAGTTTCCAGAACTCGGGACAGATCTGCCTGTGCGGCTCGCGCATCCTTATCGAGCGACGCTATTACGAAGAATTCCGCGACCAATTCGTCCGCAGCGCGCGGCTGATGCCGGTCGGCGATCCGCGCGATCGCCAGACCCGGATGGGCCCGCTGGTGTCCCGCGCACATTTTGACAAGGTGTCGGCGCATATTGTGCTTGCTCGCGAGGAAGGCGGGCAGTTGCTGTGCGGGGGCAATGCCGTGCATCCGGTGGGGCGCTGTGAGTCCGGTTGGTTCATCGCGCCGACCGTGTTCGAGGGTCTCGGTCCGCAGACGCGCACCAATACCGAGGAAATCTTCGGTCCGGTAGTCACGCTGCAGCCCTTCGATGACGAAGAAGAAGCGCTGGCCCTGGCCAACGCATCGAGCTACGGCCTTGCCGCCAGCATCTGGACCTCCGACCTGGGCCGCGCCCATCGCCTTGCGGCGGGACTGGACGTCGGTATCGCCTGGATCAACTGCTGGCTGCAGCGCGACCTGCGCACGCCGTTTGGTGGGATGGGACAATCGGGCCTGGGCCGCGAAGGCGGCATGGAAGCGATGCGCTTTTTCACCGAGCCCCGGAACATCAGCATCGCCCTGCATACAAACCCCAGCCAATGACGACATTATCAATGACACCACCACTAATGACCGCACCATGAGCACACTCGACGAACTGCTGCGCAGCAACCAGGCTTGGGCCGAACGTATCCAGGCGGAGGACCCTGAGTTTT
>JBKJMY010000066.1:0-4018 GCA_046596115.1 Arenimonas sp. | reverse complement strand
CTTGGCGATCTCGTCCTGGATGGCGAAGATGTCCTTGAGGTCGCGATCGTAGGTCTGCGACCAGACGTGGTAGCCGTTGCTGGCGTCGATCAGCTGCGCGGTGATGCGCACCCGCTCACCCTGTTTGCGCACGCTGCCTTCCAGCACCATCCGCACCTTCAGTTCGCGGGCGATCTCGGGTACGTCCTTCTTGCCGTCCTTGAACGAGAACGACGAGGTACGCGCCGCCACCAGCAGCTCGGGCGTCCGCGCCAGCACATTGAGGATTTCCTCGCTGATGCCATCGGAAAAATACTCGTTGTCCTTGTCGCCGGACATGTTGACGAAGGGCAGCACCGCGATCGAGTGCGAGTTGGCAGTGACGCCCGCTGTTGCGGTGCGTGGAGTCGCCGACGCCAGCAACTTCGTGTGTCCGTGCAGGTACCAACCCAGAGCCAGGGCCACCATGACCGCGGCCGCCGCGAATACCCGATTGCTCCCCGACACATTGGGGTCGAGCTTGACGCCATCGGGTGTCACATCGAATACCCAGGCCATCACCAGCGCGACCGGGAAGCCGAGCAGGATCAGGAAGGTGATCAGGCGCGGCGCCCAGTCCGGCAGGTTGAGTTGCGGCCCCACAGTGGCTGCAACCTGGATCAGCAGCCAGCCGACCACCAAGTAGGCGGCACCCACCTTGAATACCTTGCGCCGCTGGAGTTCGGCCAGCAGGCTCACGGGTGCTGCCCTGCCACCGCACGCAAGCCGTCGCGCATGCCCTTGGAATAGATCGTCAGGTTGGCGACAGCCGACTCCACGTCGGCGATGCGCAGGCGCAGCAAGGGCAGGACGTCCCTGTCGTTCCTGAGGATGGTGGCGGCCCCGAGCATCCCCGGCGATAGGCCGGGCGAGCACGGGTAATCAAGCATATGTTCGATTCCCCTGTAGTCGCCGGGGGTGATCACCTTGTCTCCGCAGGCTTCGGACAGCTTTTGCTGCACGTCATGCGGTATGTTCATGCGGAACCAGTGCCGGAACTCCGAATGCTTTGCTTCGGCGTCGATGTCGGCGAATACAGGGTCGGTGTAGACGCGCATTGCGAGGTCGCGCAGCGTCGGATCGCGGATGAGGCCGATGCCCCCGGTCGAAGTCAGCTCGTCATAGGTGGCACGTTGTCGGGTATTACCGTTGTACTGCGTGGCGCGATAGGCCGCGACCAGAAGCGCTTCGTCGGACAGCGGTGGCCCGCCGGACAGGGCATCTGCGGCACGCCGGGCGTTCGCCAGTACAGCGCCGTAGTAGGCGACCTGCACCTCGTAGGCCCAAGCCTCCCCGCGCAAGTCGCTCGTCAGGCGTTCGGAGAACACGGCGGCCTTGCGGTCTGTCTCGCGGTCTTCGTTCCAGTTGGACGCTTGCAAGCCGATGAACACGCCGACCACCACCACCGCCAGCTCAATCACGACGCCGGCCCAGTCACGCTGGCGGATGTAGGCGATGGCCCGGCGCGAAATCATTGCTGCGGCTTCCCATCGAAGATGAACACGGACACCGACTGGATCGCCGGCCACGCAACGATCACATGGGCCGCGCCCACCTTGAACACTTTGCGGCGCTGGAGTTCGGCGATAAAGTTCATGGCACCCTGAACATGCCGTTGCGTTTGCGGATTTCCACCAACTCTTTCAGCCCTGGTCTATCCAGGATGCCACGCGTCAATGGATCGCCCGCGATCAATGCCAGACGGAATCCGTCTTCAGAGACCAATTGCGGGTCGCGTTGCTCATAGGCCCGCTCCAGCCACCTTTGTGCACGCTGTGATTCGCCCAACTGCAGGTAGTTGTAGCCAAGCAACGCGCTGGAAGTCTCGCCGGCCTGCGCATAAGGCTCAAGCTTGGCAAGAATCTGCAAAGCGTCGACGCGGCGCGCCTCGGAAATGGCCACCGACGCTTCCAGCATGAGTTGCATGGGTTCTGGAGCGTGTGTACGCGCACGGGCATTGGCGATGGTTTGGTTCAATTCGGGAAATCGCTTTAGTTCTCCGTAACAGTACACAAGAATCTGGTAGGCACTGTCGAAATCCGGCGACATTTGTAATGCGTCATTGGCATGCTTGATGGCTTGCGCACAGTCGCCGAAATCCAGATTGACCCAGCCAAGGTCCAAGGTGTTGAACGGTGCCAAGGGGTCGAGTTCGAAGGCGCGTTGCTCCATGGCCATGGCGCGCGGCCGATCGAGCAGGATCCGATAATAATCACCCGCGAAGTTCGCGACCTCGGCGCTGCCCGGCGCCAGTTGCAGTGCCCGCTCGATCTCGTGACCGGCGTCCTGCCATCGCCATTGGTAGTTTGAACGCAGCGTTCCCAACACCAGATGGGCGCCGGCGTTGTCCGGCTCGATCGCCAGCGCGCGCTGCGCGGACTGCTCCGCTTCGGCCACGAGTTCTTTTACCCTGGCGCCGGAGAGTAGCCCGTATAGCGGGATGAGCAGGTTAGAGCGTGCCAGGCCAACAAGCGCCGGGGCGTAGTTCGGCTCGATCTTCAGCGCTGCCCGAAAATGCAGGCGCGCCGCCTGCAGGTTGTCGACTCCACGCAGGGCCAGCAGGGACTGAGCCTTCAGGAACTCATCGTAGGCACTGACCGCCACTTTCGGCGTGGCCGGCAGGCCGGTGCCATCGGCCATCAGGCTGAGCTTGAGCGCAGAGGTGATGGCACCGGAGATTTCGTCCTGCACCGCGAAAATATCAGTGAGCTCGCGATCATAAGTTTCCGACCAGACATGGAACCCGCTCTCGGCACGGATCAGCTGAGCCGTGATTCGAACGCGGTCTTTCGACCGGCGCACGCTACCCTCCAGCACGTACGCAACACCCAGTTTTCGGCCGATTTCCCGCAAGTCCTCGTCGTGGCCCTTGAATGCAAAGGAGGACGTTCGGCCGGTCACCTGCAATCCCGGAAGTTGCGCCAACTGGTTGAGTAGCTCCTCGGCGATGCCATCGGCAAAGTATTCGTTGTCCTTGTTTCCGGACATATTGTCGAATGGCAGCACGGCAATGGAGTTCAGGCTTGTTTTCGATTTTTCATCATTTGCATTTTTCGTCACCTGTTGCGTTGTTTGCCCCACCAGGGCCGCTTCGCGCCTAGGCGCCAAAACAAATCTATCAAACGAAAACACCATCAACGCCAGTGCAAACAACAGCAGGATCCAGCGCTCCATGTTGCCGGCAGTTTGCGGCGCAATCGATTCCGCAATCGGTACATCGGCATCGCGCCTCAAGCCGTCGGGCGTGAGTTCGAACACCCAGGCAACAATCAGCGACGGAAGAAAGCCCGCGCAAAGAACGATGACTATCGCCCGCAGTAGCCACTCGGGTGAATGGAAAACCGGCAGCAGTGTCGCCGACACCTGCGTTACCAACCACGCACCGACCAGGTACAGCCCGGCCATGCGGATGACATTGCGGCGCTTGAGTTCGGCAATCAGCGACACGGTGCCCCCGGGCGGTCCGCATGAATGCATCTTTTCGACGTCTGCGAGCCTCACCCGCTCGCCAGCCTAGGGTACTACGCGCGAACGCAGCCCGCCCCCGCCATCGGGCGGCAAAAGCGATGCGGCATCAGCGTGCCGGCATGGTGTTTGTGGATGCACGACGAAAGTGGCGGAGTCGGCCGTTAAGCCGGGTTCTGTCGTGGACAACCATTCCTCTGGACCTTGCGTCACCGCAAGGTTCAAGCAGCACACCCGGGGACGGGTCGAGCAAACCCATAGTCCCCCTATTTGGCCTTGCTCCGAGTGGGGTTTACCGTGCCGTGCGACGTTGTCCCCGCACGCGGTGGGCTCTTACCCCACCGTTTCACCCTTACCACGCACTATCGCGATCCTTGCGGACAACGGCAGCCGTTCGGCGGTCTATTCTCTGTTGCACTGGCCGTCGGCTTACGCCGCCCAGGCGTTACCTGGCACTCTGCTCTGTGGAGCCCGGACTTTCCTCGGCGCGATGGATTGCGACGCGGTTGTCTTGGCCGACTCCGCCGTGGGCATT
>JBKJMY010000059.1:0-5299 GCA_046596115.1 Arenimonas sp. | reverse complement strand
CTTCGACTGCACCGGCGGCACGGTTTGCAGGTGGGCCCACAGCGCATCCACTTCGGTATCGGTCATGCCGGCGAATGCTTTCCATGGCATGAAGGTGTTGATGTCGCTACCGTCGGGGCGCTTGCCTTCCCGCAATGCGCGGTGGAAATCGGCCTGCGTCCACGTGCCCAGCGCAGCCGGCGTCAGGTTCTGCGAATCCGGGAATTCCGGCGGCGTGCCAGGCACGTGCTGTCCGGCGAAGTTGTTGCCATGGCAACCCGTGCAGCCCTGGGCCAGGTATTTACCGTATTCGGCCGTGGCCGCTACCACCGGGCCGGGGCGGGCGCGCGGCGAATGGTCGATTCGCTCGGCCGCATACAGCGGGAACTTGCCCAGCGCGTACAGCATTTTACCCATCGGGCCGATGTGCGAAACGCCAGAGGGCTTGGGCGACGGGGTTGCCACCTCCAGGTAGGCAACGATCGCAGCCACGTCACCGTCGCTCATCTCACGGAAGTCCTCCGACGGCATGAACAGCAATGGCTTGCCATCCCCGCGCACGCCGTGGCGGATCGCTGCGGCGACCTGTTCGGGCGTGCGGATGCCGTATCGCTCGGCCTTGGGGCCGGCGCTGGTGAGGTTGGGCGCGAACAACTGGCCCACTGGGCCGGCATCGATAAACAGGCTGCCGCCTGCGTCCTTGCCGTGGCAGTCCGCGCAGCCGCGGGTCGCGAACAAATGGGCGCCCAGGGCGACCACCCCGGCGCTGCGGTCCATCGCCAAGGGCGGGTCGTTGACTACGTACACCCGCTGGCTGGCCCGGGCCAGCTTCCACGAGGCCCAGCCATAACCGGCCAGTGCGAGCACCAGCAGCGCGGCCACGGCGATACCAAAACCCTTGATCAGTTTGCGCATGTCGTTCCCCAGTTAATGGCGAGAGTCACGCACTGTGCGCGCGAAGCAGGCCATCGCTGCGCAGCATCGGCTGATTGCCATCGCCGCGCACGGTCGTTTGCCATACCCGGCCCAGCCCCGCCCCGCCGGACTGGTCAGCCGCCCTGACGTCGCGCTGCTGCGTAGGCTTCTTCCGAGACCGCGCCCCAGGCCATCGCCTGGGTCTGGAATGTGCGAACCGACGTCAGGACCTTGGCCGTGAACGGGTCGGCGGCGGCCGCCTCATCCAGTACCTGCTTCGCAGCATCGCGCAACGCCCGGACGATGTCGGCGGGCAAGGGCAGGAACTGCACGCCGTGCTCGGTGCGCAGGGTTTCCAGCGCCCGCTGGTTGCGCGCGGTGTACTCGGACAGCATCTCCACGTTCACCGCCGCGCAGCAGCGCGCCACGATCGCCTGCAGGTCGGCGGGCAAGCCCTCGTAGGCCGCCTTGTTGACCATGCACTCCAGCGCCGAGCCTGGCTCCTGCCAGCCGGGGTAATAGCAATACTTGGCCACGCGGTGCAGGCCGAAGGCCAGGTCGTTGTACGGGCCGACCCATTCGGCGGCGTCGATGGCGCCCGATTGCAGCGAGGAAAAGATTTCGCCACCCGGCATGCTCACCGGCGTGGCGCCGACCCGCGACATGACTTCGCCACCCAGCCCGGGGATGCGCATCTTCAGGCCCTGCAGGTCGGTTACCGAGGTGAGCGGCTTGCGGAACCAGCCGGCCATCTGCACGCCGGTGTTGCCTGCGGGAAATGGCACCAGCCCGGCCGGCGCGTACAGCTCGCGCCAGAGTTCGAGCCCGCCGCCGGCATACAGCCAGCCGTTCATTTCCTGCGCATTGAGGCCGAACGGCATGGCGCTGAAGAATGGTGCGGCGGGCAGCTTGCCGGCCCAGTAATAGCTGGCGCTGTGGCCCATCTGCACGGTTCCGCGGCTGACCAGGTCGAACACCTCGAAGGCCGCAGCCAGTTCACCGGCGCCGTAGACCTTCACTTCGAGCCGTCCGCCGCTGGCCTCGCCGATCATCTCGGCCAGTCGTGCCGCGCCGGTGCCGAGGCCCGGGAAATTGGCTGGCCAGGCGGTGGCCATTTTCCAATGGATCGTTTTGGCCTGTCCCGGCCCCTGGCCTCGTTCTCCACTCTGGCGGCTGCAGGCTGCGAGTCCGGCGGCCATGCCGGCCGCGCCTGCTCCGCGCAGGAATCCACGTCGTTTCATTGCACCCTCCCCGGGTCGTTCGCGCCGAGTTTAGCAACCACGGCTTCCGGCGAGGCGGCATCGGGGATACCATCGGCCCATTCAGGGAACGTTGCGCCCCCCAACAATGATTACCCGTCTTGGGCATTACGACATCGTCGAAGAGCTGGGCCGCGGCGGCATGGGCGTGGTCTACAAGGGCTATGAGAGCTCGCTCGGTCGCTACGTCGCCATCAAGGTCCTGTCTGCGCAAATGGCGCACGACAAGGTCTTCGTCGAACGCTTCCTGCGCGAAGCGCGGGCGATGGCGACGCTCAACGACTCGCACATCATCCAGGTCTATTTCATCGGACAGGACGAAGCGCAGACCTTCTTCGTCATGGAGTACATCGACGGCGAATCGCTGTCGACCTGCCTGAAGCGCGAAGTCCGGCTGACCGTTCCCGATGCACTGAAAGTCCTGCTGCACACCGCGCAGGGCCTTGCCGTTGCACACGGTCAAGGCGTGATCCACCGCGACATCAAGCCCGGCAACATCATGATCACCAGCCGCGGCCAGGTGAAGGTTGCTGACTTCGGCATCGCGCTGGCGAACCAGGATGTGTCGGCCAAGCTGACCAACACCG
Organism: Arenimonas sp.; assembly: GCA_046596115.1. Lineage (GTDB taxonomy): Bacteria > Pseudomonadota > Gammaproteobacteria > Xanthomonadales > Xanthomonadaceae > Arenimonas. Next base: position 2,559 of record JBKJMY010000059.1, on the reverse strand, counting down.
GTGCCTTCGTCGGCACGCCCGGTTACCTCTCGCCCGAGGTGTGCATGGGCAAGCCGGTGGACCAGCGCTCGGACATCTTTGCGCTGGGCATCGTGCTGTTCGAATCGCTCACCGGCAACATGCCCTTCCACGACGACAGCCCGCTCAAGCTGATGCTTGACGTGGTGCAGGCAGCGACCCCGGACGTGCGCCAGCAGAATCCGGACGTGGACGACGAGACCACGCGCATCCTGGAAAAGATGCTGGCCAAGGATCCGGCCGAGCGCTACCAGAGTTGCGAAGACCTGATCGCCGACCTCAAGCAGAATCCCGGCCTGAAGGATGGCGCCCAGCTCAGCTTCCGTCCCGCGCCCTGGGCTGGGGCCAATGCCTCCAATCCAACCCTGGTTGGCGCGCCAACGCCGCTGACTCCGGGCATCGCTGCACGCCAGGCCTCGGCGCCGCCGGTGGTGTCGTCGCGCACGCCAATCACCGGCCAGACCATGCCGTCGTCGGCGCCCACGCCGCTGACGGGCACGCAATACCCGATGCCCGCAGCCGTGGCGACGCCGCGCTGGCGTCCTTTCGCGCTGGCGGCAGGCTTGATCGCCGCCGGCGGACTGGCTTATACCATCGGCAGTGGCCTGGTCTCAGGGAGCTTTTCGTCCTCGCCGACTGCCGCCGAATCGCCGCCCGCCGCGGCTACGCCGGCGACACCGACGCCGCCCATGCCCGCCGCGCCAACGGGTAGCGCCGGCGCCACCGCCGAAGAAGCGCTGGCCCAGGCCGACGCTGCCAAGCTGGTGGACGATGCGGCAAACGCCGCCGCGGCCGCCAATGATCCCAATGCGCCTGACGCTGTCGACACCGCATTGGCCAGCATCCGCTACGGCCACGGTGGCCCGAATGGCCCGATCAACAAGATTCGCGTCCGCGCTGCACGCGAACCCTCCGCAGCCGACCTGGCGCGCGATGAGGCACGCCGCCAGAACGAGATCGCCGCCGCCGCCGCGGCCCAGGCCGCCGCCCTCGAAACGCACGCCGAGCAAGTGCAGACCGCGCAGGTGACTGCGCCGCAACCCAAGGTCAGGCGCAGCCTGAAGTGCCGCTTGTTCAAGAAGTGCAGCCCGGCCGAACTCGCCGCTGGCAATGCATCCGACGGCCAAAAGTCGCAGCAGTAATGCGACTCAGGCGGGCGTGAGGTTGGCGTAGGCGAGCACCAGCCACTTGGCGCCGCCGGCCTCGAAGTTCACCTGCACGCGTGCATGCGCGCCGCTGCCCTCGCTGTCCATGACGATGCCCGGCCCGAAGCTGGCGTGCTGTACGCGCTGGCCGAGCTTCAGCCCCGGCACCTCGTGCTGCGGGCCGCGCCAGCGCTGCGATGCCGATGCAGATGCGGGACGGCCCAGCCCTGCGCGCGGCCGTACCTCGTGCAATAACGCCGCCGGGATCTCGCGCAGGAACCGCGACGGCGTGCCGAGATGCTCCATTCCGTGCAGGCGCCGCGATTCGGCATAGGTCAGGGTCAGCTTGCGACGCGCGCGGGTCAGGCCGACGTAGGCCAGCCGGCGCTCCTCTTCCAGCCGTCCGCTTTCCTCGATCGAGCGGTGGCTGGGGAACAGGCCGTCTTCCAGCCCGACCAGGAACACCTGCGGGAATTCCAGGCCCTTGGCGCTGTGCAGGGTCATCAGCTGCACGCCGTCCTCGCCCGCTTCGGCCTGGCCTTCACCGGCTTCCAGCGCCGCATAGGCGAGGAACGCCACCAGCTCGGTCATGCCCTCGGCTTCCTCGTCATCGCGCCGCTCGAAGCGACTGGCCACCGAGACCAGTTCGTCCAGGTTGTCGGCGCGCGAATCGACCTGGCCGCGCGACTCGGCGGCGTAATGCGTGCGCAGGCCCGAGCGTTCGAGCACGGCGTCGAACTGCTCGTGCAGTTGCAGGCCTTCGATATCGCCAGCCAGGCCGTCGAGCAACTCCGCGAACGCCTGCAGGGCCTTGCGCGCGCGGCCGGCGAGCGCTGAGGACGGTGAGGCCATTTGCGCGGCCGCCGCCCACAGGGTCAGCGAATGCGCGCGCGCGTGCCGGCGCACTTCATCGAGCGTACGTTCGCCGATGCCGCGCGGCGGTGTGTTCACCGCGCGCTCGAACGAGGAGTCGTCGTCGCGATTGGCGACCAGGCGCAGGTAGGCCAATGCGTCCTTGATCTCGAGCCGCTCGAAGAAGCGCTGTCCGCCATAAACGCGGTAGGGCAGGCCTTCGGCCAGCAGCTGCTCCTCGATCGCACGCGACTGCGCGTTGCTGCGGTAGAGCACCGCGCAATCGGCCGCCATGCCGCCTTCGCGCCGCCACGACTGCACGCGCTCGACGACGAAGCGAGCCTCGTCCACTTCGTTGTAGGCGCAATACAGGTCGATCGGCTCGCCCTCGCCGTCGTCGGTCCACAACTGCTTGCCCAGGCGCGCGGGGTTGTGTGCGATCACCGCGTTGGCGGCTGCCAGGATGTTGCCGGTGGAGCGGTAGTTCTGCTCGAGCCGGAAGGTCTGTGCGCCCGGGTAATCGTCCAGGAAGCGCTGCACGTTT
>JBKJMY010000056.1:0-3084 GCA_046596115.1 Arenimonas sp. | reverse complement strand
GGTTTCCTTCTTCACCCGCAGGCCGGTGAGGATGGCCGCGGTCATCACCGGCGACACCTCGCCGCGCATGATCTGGCGCATCAGCTCGACCATCTCGTCGAAGAAAATCTCGCGGTGGACGATCACCCGCGCAAGTGCTTCCTGCGGCGTGAATTCCACCTCAGGCCGCCCGGGCCGGCATGGCCGGCAGTTCGAGGAAATTGCGCAGCATCGCGTGCCCGTGCTCGGTGAGGATGGACTCGGGATGGAACTGCACGCCCTCGACCGGCAGGCTGCGATGGCGCAGGCCCATGATCTCGTCGAAGTTGCCTGCCTCGTCCTGGGTCCAGGCGGTGATCTCGAGGCAATCGGGCAGCGAATCGCGCTCCACCACCAGCGAGTGGTAGCGCGTGGCCAGGAATGGCGAAGGCAAGCCTGCGAACACGCCCTGCCCGCTGTGGTGGATGGGCGAAGTCTTGCCGTGCATGATGGTTTTCGCGCGCACCACCCGACCGCCAAACCCCTGCCCCAGCGCCTGGTGGCCAAGGCAGACGCCAAGGATCGGCACGCGTCCCGACAACTCCGACAACACGGCCAGGGAAACACCGGCCTGGTCCGGCGTGCACGGGCCCGGGGAAATGACGATGCGCTCCGGCGCAAGCTGCCGGATGCCGGCGATATCGATTGCGTCGTTGCGGACGACATCCACGGTTTGCCCCAGCTCGCCAAAATACTGCACGAGGTTGTAGGTAAAGCTGTCGTAGTTGTCGATCATCAGCAGCATGGGTCGGGTCCGCTCGGGCTATTTGCAGGCGCGGCAGCGTGGCGCCAACGGCCGGCTATTGTCGCATTGCTGACCGGCCTCGGTGGCGGCCTCAGTAGCGGCCTCGATCGCGGCCTCAGTGGGAGTCGCCCGCCCACTCCCGAGGCCGGATACGTGAACGCCATGGCCTAGCGCAACGCACCGGCAACCAGAGTATCGTGCAGCAGGATTCTGAACCTTCACGCGGGGGACGCGACGATGGCAGAGGGGACTCGAGGATTGCCGGTGACCCGGCGGCAACTGCTTCGAATGATCGGCAGTGGCGCCGGCGGCGCGGTGATGTACCAGGCCATGACCAGCCTCGGGCTGGCTGCCGAGACCAGCTTCACCGGCCCAGCAAAAATCGGTGCAGCGCCACCCGGTGCCTCGGTGCTGGTGCTGGGCGCAGGCATCGCCGGTATGGTGTCGGCGTACGAATTGCGCAAGGCCGGCTACAAGGTGCAAGTACTCGAGTACAACGCCCGCGCCGGTGGCCGCAACATGTCCCTGCGCGGGGGAGACACCTACACCGAGTTGGGCGGCGCGACCCAGCATTGCCAGTTCGACCCGGGGCTGTACATCAACCCGGGCCCGTGGCGCCTGCCGCACCATCACAGCGGCATCCTGCATTACTGCAAGTTGCTGAAGGTACCGCTGGAAAACTTCGTGCAGGTCAACCATCACGCGTACCTGCACAGCGAGAACGCCTTCGGCGGCAAGCCGCAGCGCTATCGCACCGTCAAGGCCGACTACCAGGGACACGTCGCGGAGTTGCTGGCCAAGTCCGCGCGCGGCGGCAAGATCGACGCGCCGCTGGAGAAGGAAGACCTCGAGAAGTTGCTGGCTTCCCTGCAGTTCTGGGGCGCGCTCGACCAGGACTACAACTACGTCAAGGGTGAAGGCAGCAGCGATCGCCGCGGATTCGCTTCCGATCCCGCCGGCGGCCTGACCGGCCGCCCGCTGTTTTCCGATCCGGTCGGATTGCATGACGTGCTCGATTCGCAGCTTTGGAATTTCCTGCCCAACGGTGCCAACTACGACATGCAGTCGACGATGATGCAGCCGGTCGGTGGCATGGGTCGCATCGGCGAGGCGTTCGGACGTGAGCTCGAAGGCCTGATCCACTACAACGCCAAGGTCGTGGATATCCGCCAGGACGCCGCCGGCGTGTCGGTGTCCTACGTGGATAGCAAGAATCCCGGACAAGCGCAGGTGGCCAAGGCCGACTGGTGTGTCTGCACGATCCCGCTGTCCATCCTCAAGCAGATTCCGATGCAGGTGGGCGAGCCGATGCTCGATGCCATCGGCGCGGTGCCCTATGCCGCGTCGGTGAAGGTCGGCCTGCAGTTCAACCGCCGGTTCTGGGAGGAAGACGAAAGCATCTACGGCGGCGTCACCTACACCACCTTGCCGATCGGACAGATCAGTTATCCCAGCAGCGGCTACCACGGCAGCGGCAAGGGCGTTCTGCTTGGTGCCTACATCTGGGGCCCGCCGGCGACGGAATTCACCGCGATGTCGCCCGACCAACGCGTGCGCGAAGCAGTCCGGCAGGGTGCACAGATCCATCCGCAATATCTCAAGGAATTCGACAACGGCGTGTCGCTGGCCTGGCATCGGTCGCCCTTCACGCTGGGCTGTTTCGGCCTGTGGTCGGAGCAGGCACGCGAGAAGCACTACGACGCGCTGTGCGCCTTTGACGGCCGGATCGTATTGGCCGGCGAACATGCCTCCTTCCTGCCGGCATGGCAGGAGGGCGCGGTCACCTCGGCCATGGATGCCATCGGGCGGCTGCACCAGCGCGCCCACGCGGGAACACACGCATGAAGACTCGTCAGATGATGACTCTAGCCACCTGCATTTGCGCCACTGCCATGGTCGCGCTGGCCGGTGTTGCACAGGCCGAGCCGGACCCGCCAGCGCCCGCCAAAGCGGCAACGTTAGCCCCGGTTGAAGCACCCGAAGGCATCCTGGGAACCACCAGCGGAGAAGCCGTCTATACCCGCATCTGCCAAGGCTGCCACATGCCCGACGGCAAGGGCGCGGTCGGCGCCGGCGCCTATCCGGCCTTGGCGGGAGACCAGAAAATTGCTTCGTCGCGCTACATGGCCCTGACCCTGCTGCAGGGGCGCGGCAATATGCCTTCGTTCCAACACAGGCCCGGCGCGTTTGCCATGGGCGCCTGGCTGACCGATGTGCAGATCGCCAACGTGATCAACCATGTGCGCACGCACTTCGGCAACCACTACGACGATCCGATCAGCGCAGAAGAAGTGAAATCGCTGCACGAATGATCGGCCACC
>JBKJMY010000049.1:0-6616 GCA_046596115.1 Arenimonas sp. | reverse complement strand
GCGGATCGTGTGTACCGGCACCTGGACCTGCGCGTGCTGGTGCTGCTGGCGGCGATGCTGCCGCTGGGCGTGGCCATCCAGCGCTCCGGCGCGGCCGCCGCGCTGGTGTCGGGCGCGTTGCAATGGCTGCCTTCGAACAATCCGATGCTGGTGCTCGCAGTGATTTACGCAGCGACGGCGATCATCACCGAAGTGATTACCAACAATGCCGCGGCGGTGCTGATGACGCCGATCGCGCTGGCCCTGGCGACGCAACTGGGCCTGAGCCCGCTGCCCTTCGTGGTGGCGGTGATGTTTGCGGCCTCCACCAGCTTCTCCACGCCGATCGGTTACCAGACCAACACCATGGTGTTCGGCGCCGGCGGCTACGCTTTCACCGATTTCCTGCGCGTGGGCATCCCGCTGAACCTGCTGTTCTGGGTTGTATCGGTGCTGACCATCCCGCACCTGTTCCCCTTCCACGCCTGAGCGGCCGACGCCCGGCGCGGCATCGGCGATAATGGCGGCATGATCGAGATTCCCGCACCCGGCGACGACAATGCTGCCGGACCTGACCCCGTGCTCGCGCGCCTTCGCGCCGCCACCGCCGCGCTCGAGGCCGTGGTTGCCGACCGCCGCCTGCTCGGGCTGCTGCCAGAGGATGAGCGCGAGCGGCTGCAGCGCGCCATCAGCCAGGCCCACCACCCGGACCGCACCGTGCGCCGCCGGCATCGCAAGGACGCGGAGAAAGAGCGTCGCGATGCGAAGGTGCAAGCCGAGGACGCGTTGCTGCACGCGACGGGCATCCGCACCCTGCGCCGGCGCAAGATCTTCACCACGCCCAATGCGTTCCCGCCCGAGGCGCTCAGGCACGAGGCGCTCAGGCATGAGGCGCTCAGGCACGAGGCGCTCACGCACGAGCACGGCGAAGGATCGACGGCGGTGGCGGCTGCCGACCCGGCCGCTGAAGGCATCGGCCACGCGCCTGCGCCGCGCCACTGCTACGTCTGCAAGACCAAGTACACCGCGGTGCACCACTTCTACGACCAGCTCTGCCCCGACTGCGGGGAGTTCAACCTGCGCAAGCGCACCGAGACCGCCGACCTGCGTGGCCGCGTCGCGCTGTTGACGGGGGGCCGCGTGAAGATCGGTTACCAAGCCGGATTGAAACTCCTGCGTGCCGGCGCAGCGCTGATCGTGACCACGCGCTTCCCGCGCGACTCGGCCGCGCGTTACGCGCAGGAGCCGGACTTCGCCGACTGGTCCGAGCGGCTGCAGGTATATGGGCTGGACCTGCGCCACACCCCCAGCGTCGAGGCCTTCTGCAAACACTTGCTGGCGACCCAGCCGCGCCTGGACTACATCGTCAACAATGCCTGCCAGACCGTACGTCGACCGCCAGCCTTTTACGCGCACATGATGGAATCGGAGACTGCCGCCGAGCACGACGCGCCCGACGTGGTGCGCGCGCTGCTGGCCGGGTACGAGGACCTGCGCGCAGCGATGACTCCGGCCGGCGAGCATCCCGGCGCGCCGTCGGTTTCCGGAGGCGGGGAGCGCGACACTGCCGCGCTCGCTGCCTTCGCGTTGCCCGCCGCCGCGTCGCAGGCCGCCGCCTCGCAGGCCGCCGTCTCGCAGGCCGCCGTCTCGCAGGCCGCCGCGTTGCCCGCCGCCGGCATGACGCATGCGGCGGCGTTGTCGCAGGTGGCCTTGCACGACGACGACTACGTGGCCGCGTCGCACCTGTTCCCGGACGGCGAACTCGACAAGGACCTGCAGCAGGTGGACTTGCGCGGGCGCAATTCCTGGCGCCTGGAACTGGCCGAAGTGGCCACCGTCGAATTGCTCGAAGTACAGCTGGTCAACGCCGTGGCACCGTTCGTGCTGAACGCGCGCCTGAAGGAACTGATGCTGCGCGCGCCCGGACAGGACAAGCACATCGTCAACGTGTCGGCGGTGGAGGGACAGTTCTACCGCAACTTCAAGACCACCCGGCACCCGCATACGAACATGGCAAAGGCCGCGCTGAACATGATGACGCGCACGTCGGCCACCGATTACCAGCAGGACGGTATCCACATGAACAGCGTGGACACCGGCTGGGTGACCGACGAGGATCCGGCCGAGCTGGCCGAGCGCAAGGTGCGCGAGGAGCGCTTCCACCCGCCGCTGGACATCATCGACGGCGCCGCGCGCATCGTCGACCCGATCATCGTCGGCGCCAACACCGGCGAGCACGTCTGGGGCCAGTTCCTGAAAGACTACGCACCAACCGACTGGTAAGGCACGCGATCAGCGTAGTGCGAACCAGGCGATTGCCGCGATCAGCGCGATCGCACTGAGGCCGAGCAGGGCGGGACGGGCCAGTCGCAAGTCGGCCGGCGATGGCAGGCAGGCCGACAGCACTGCGCCGGCGATCCAGGCCACTGCCGCGAGCCACGGCCAGGTAAAACGCGGCATGATCGCGACCGTCCACCACCAGGCCAGGGGAAACAGCATCAATGGCGCCAGCGCGATCGGCGCCGCGCGCAGTGGCCCCGCGCGAAAGGCAACTGAGCCCATGCGCCAGCCGCCGGCCATGCGCTGTGGAATCAATGACGGAAATGTTGGCTGCGCGCGCAGCAACAAGGCGATGATGAAGTGGGCGAGCTCGTGCATCAGCGTACCGGGCAGCGCAACCACCGCATACAGCCACATGCCCAGTCGCGGCGCCATGCGCATCAAGGCGAGGGCCACCAGCGCGAGCAGCGCATCGCGCGTCGTCGGCAGTGGCAGCGCTGCGGGAAGCCAGGCGATCGCGGCGGACAGCATCAGGTCGTGGCGACCGGCATCAGTCCGCAGGCACCGTGCGTGACGTGGCCCAGGCGCGCAGTGAGGCCACCTGCTCGGCCATCAGCACGGACAGCGGCCGGGTGCCGCGGATCTCGCTGAGCAGGCGCGGCTCGTCCACCGGCGTCTTGTCGGCGTGCGCGGCATACAGTGCGCTGACGATTGCCTGCTCGATCTCGGCACCGGAAAATCCGTTGGTCGCGTCGGCCAGTGCATTGAGCGAAAACGCGCCCCAGTCGACGCGTCGCTTCTCCAGGTGCAGGCGGAAAATCTCCGCACGCGCCGGTGCGTTGGGTAAATCCACGAAGAAGATCTCGTCGAAGCGGCCCTTGCGCAGCAGCTCCGGTGGTAGTTCCTGCACCGCGTTGGCGGTGGCGACCAGGAACACCCGCGACTTGCGCTCGGCCATCCAGGTGAGGAAGTAACCAAGTACGCGGCGCGACACACCACCGTCGTCGCCGCCAGTGGAGGACGACAGGCCCTTCTCGAGTTCGTCGATCCACAGCACGCAAGGCGCGATCTGCTCCGCCGAGTTGAGTGCATCGCGCAGGTTCTTCTCGGTCTCGCCGTGGTACTTGTTGTAGAGCGTGCCGAAATCCAGGCGCACCAGGGGCACGCCGAAGCCGCCCGCGACGGCCTTGGCCGCGAGTGATTTTCCACAACCTTGCACGCCCAGCAGCAGCACGCCCTTGGGCGCATCCAGCCCGACCGGCAGCTCGCCGTCGGAGAACACCTCGCGGCGCTGTCCGATCCAGTGCTTGAGCCGCGACAGCCCGGCCACGTCGGCGAAGCGCGCGGTGTCATATTCGAAATGCAGGTGGCCACTCTTGTTGAGCAGTTCGAACTTGAGCTTGGACAGCTCGGGCAGGTCGGACTCGCCAAGCGCACCGTCGCGAAACACCAGGTGCCGGGCGATCCGCCGTGCTTCGGCCAACGACAGCCCACGCAGGTTGCGCACGATGGTGCCGAGCACCGCCTTCTCGACCAGTGCGCGGCGGCCGCTGTTCTCCCGCTGGTACAGGGCGACTTCATCGTTGACCATCTTCAGCAGCGCGTTCTCGTCGGGCAGGCGCATCTCGAAGCGCACCGCCAGCGACTCGAGCTCGGGCGCCAGCTCGATCTTGCTGCCGACCATCACGATGGTGTGCTCGAGGCTGCCGCGCCGATCCAGGATCTCGCGCAGCATGCGTTGGGTGCTGGCATAGCCGAGATAGGGCGCGACATCGAGCAGCAGGTAGATGCCGCGCTGGTCGTGCGCCTTGATCGCCTGCAGGGTGGTGGTGATGTCGGGCGCGGTTTCCGGCGGATCCTCGCGGTCCAGGTCCACGCGGCGCATGCCTTCGGTGATCGACCAGCGGTACAGCGCGCGCCAGACGTTGGTCAGCACGTGCCGGAACAGGTCGACGACGCGCGCTTCGTCGGGCGTCTCAATCACAATCAGCGGAGTGTTGGAGCGGACCAGCGAGCTGAGGTCTTGCAGTTCGGACATGCGTGGTTCCGGCGGGTCGTGTGGCCGATCGAGGCGGTCACGATACCATCGCCGCCGCCGCGCCCGCCGCCGCCTCGGGTGAGGGTCCGCGCGGCCCGCGTCGGCCCGCCGCGCAGGCTTGGCGCGATTGAGGCTTCGCGCCGTTCAGGCCTCGCGCAGCATGGCGGCGATCGCGTCGCCCGCCTCGCGGCCATCGCGTACCGCAGTCACCACCAGGTCGGCGCCGCGGACATTGTCGCCACCGGCGAACACCCGGGCGTGGCCCGTCTGCTGCGGACGCGCCCCCTCCAGGCGAATGCGTCCAAGCGCACCGGAGGCACCCGTGCCATCGGCCAAGCCGATGCCATTCGCCGCCAGCCATTCGGGTGGACTCGCCCGGAACCCGAACGCGATGATCACCACGTCGGCGTCGAACCGGGTTTGTGCGCCAGTCATCGTGTCGGCGACATGGACGGCCTCGACAGTCGACCTGCCTTCGATCGCCAGCGGCTGCGCCCCGAACACGAAGCGCACGCCTTCCTCGCGCGCGCTCGCCACTTCGCGCCGCGAGCCAGGCATGTCCGCCTCGCCGCGGCGGTACAGGCAGTCCACCGACGCCGCATCCAGGCGCACGGCCGTGCGCACGCAGTCCATCGCGGTATCGCCGCCGCCCAGCACCAGTACGCGCTTGCCGGCAACCGAGAACTCCGATGGTTCGCCGGTATCGCCGCCGCGCATCACCCGGCGCGCATTGGCGACCAGGAAATCGAGCGCCGCGTGCACGCCCGGCAGAGCTTGCCCCGGCAGCGCACCATCCACCGGCGTGTAAGCGCCGGTGCCGACGAACACGGCATCAAAATCGCGTAGCAATTCGCCGAACAGCGGCGTATCCACTTCGGTGCCAAGTGCGAAGCGCACGCCCATCGTTTCGAGCACGGCGCGCCGCGTGGCGATGATGTCCTTCTCCAGCTTGAATGGCGGGATGCCGAAGCTGAGCAAACCGCCAATCTCCTCGTAGCGATCGAACACATGCGCTTCGACCCCGGCGCGCACCAGCCGATCGGCGCAAGACAGGCCAGCGGGGCCGGCGCCGATCACCGCCACGCGGCGGCCGGTGGCCTTTACGGCAGACAAATCGGGCCGCCAGCCGGCACGGAACGCCGAGTCCACCACGTATTTTTCCACCGAGCCGATGGTCACCGATTCGAATCCGGTTTCCAGCGTGCATCCGCCTTCGCACAGGCGATCCTGCGGACAGACGCGGCCGCAGATTTCCGGCAGCGGATTGGTCGCGTGCGCGAGCGCGGCGGCTTCGAACAGCCGGCCCTCGCGGACCAGGCCGAGCCAGTCGGGGATGTGGTTGTGCACCGGGCATTGCCATTGGCAATACGGGTTGCCGCAATCCAGGCAGCGACCCGACTGGTCGGCCGCTTCATCGGCGCTGTAGCTGCCGTAGGTTTCCTTCCAGCCAAGCAGGCGCACCGCCACTGGCAGCGCACGTGGCAGCTTGCGCGGGGTCTCGAGGAAATGGAACGGGGTCGGCTTCATGCGGCGCGTCGCAGCGATTCGGCGAGCGAATCCAGGCTCGCGGCTTTTGGCTTGACCAGCCAGAAGCGGCCGGCGACATCACGGAAGCTGTCGAGCAGAGACCTACCCAGTGCACTGCCGGTGTGTTCGACATGCGCACCGATCAGCACGCGCAAATGCTGGCGGTGGTGCTCCATGCCCTCGGGCGTGATCCGCACCAGCTCGACCAGGTCGTGGTTGTAGCGGTCGACGAAATCGCGCTCCATATCAAGAACGTACGCCAGTCCGCCGGTAAAGCCGGCGCCGAAATTCAATCCGGTGCGACCCAGCACCACCACCACGCCGCCGGTCATGTATTCGCAGCCATGGTCGCCGACGCCCTCAAGCACCGCGGTCGCGCCGGAGTTGCGCACCGCGAAGCGCTCGCCCGCACGACCTGCAGCGAACAGTTCACCGCCAGTGGCGCCATACAGGCAGGTGTTACCCAGGATCGGCGTGTCCTGCGCGATCAGTCGCGAACCGACATGCGGGCGCAGCACGATGCGGCCGCCGGCCATGCCCTTGCCGACATAGTCGTTGGCCTCGCCGTCGAGCGACAGGTGCAGGCCGGCGATATTCCAGGCGCCGAAGCTCTGGCCCGCGGTACCGGTGAAGCACAGGTCGAGCGCGTTGCCCTCGGCCAGGCCGGCATCGCCATACCGGCGCGCGATCACACCGGACAATCGGGCGCCGATGCTGCGATCGCTATTGCGGATCGGATACGACAGCTTCACGCCACCGCCCTGCTCGATCGCCGCGTCGGTATCGGCGGCG
>JBKJMY010000176.1:0-5190 GCA_046596115.1 Arenimonas sp. | reverse complement strand
GTGGAAGCGGACCATGTTCGCCTTGCCATGCGCATCGCCAGCGCCGAAGCGCACGCTGCGCATGATGCCGGCCAGGAAGGTCACGTAGCTGTCCATCAGCTTGCCCTTGTCCAGGTCGCCACGTTCGCTGAGCGCGGTGATCAGGTACAGGCCCAGCACGTCGGCCTTGCCTTCCTCGAAGCTGCTGGCGTAGTCCTTCAGCGCGGCGGTGACCGTCCCCTTGCCGTCGAGCGTGTTCTTGATGCCCAGGCCGTGCGCAACTTCGTGGAACATGGTGTCTTCGAAGAACGCATCGAAGGTCACGTTCTGCAACTGGTCCTCGGCGATCAACACCTTCGCGATCGGCAGCAGGATGGCGTCGAACTTGGCGTGGATGACGTTTTCCAGCTGCAGGCGGCGGGTGCCCTTCTTCAGCTGGACTTGCTCGTCATTGGGCAGGTTGATGGCGATTGTCTTGGCGCCGACGTTGGCATTGCCGCCGTAGTACAGCGCGGCATAGGCATTGAGGTCGGCGGCCGAGCCCGGCTTTTCAGCCTTGTATTTGTCGGCCACCGGCAGCTCGCGCTGCAGTGCAGGCAGGTAACCTGCAAACTTCGCCAGCCGCTCGCTCCAGGCGCGATCCTTGACCAGAACCATCCCCTCGTACGCCGCCTTGTATCCGAACAACTGGTCTTCGTAGGTTTCGATCGGACCGATGACGATGTCCACCGGATTGGTCTTCATGTCCATCCAGGCCAGGTCGCTTGGCTGGAAGTTGTCGGACTGCAGCGCATCGGCGCGCATGCGCAGGTAGTCGCCGAAGCGCTTGTCATGGCTCAGCGGCGCAGCTCGGCGCAGTAGCGTTGCGGCCTTTTCCAGTTCGCCCTGGTAGGCGATGTGATACGGCACCGTGATCAATTTGCCGGCGTTGTTCTGGCGCAGCAGGGTGTACCAGCTGGTCTTGTCGGGAAGGTCGGCGGCCTCGAACTCTTCCTTCGACATCGACTGCGGATAGAAGGTCGAGCCGGGTGGACGCGGACCGATGCCTTGCACGAATGGCGTGTCGTTGTTCAAGCGGTCCCAGGGGCCGAAGTTCGCCTCGGCGAGTGCGTGGGTCGCCGGATCCACGATCTTCGACAGCAGGGGCTCTTTCTCGCCGTAGCTCTGCAGCCAGAAAATGTCGTTCATCACCTCGCTGGCCTGGACCAGCAGCGCGATCATTCCCTGCTCCTGGGCGTCGAAACCAGACAGGTCGGCTTTCAGCGGGACGATCACGTAGTCACCCGCGTGCTGCTCGGCATAACTGAGCACAACCGGAGCCACTGGAGTGGCGGCTACAGCAGCTGCGGGCGGTGCCGGCGGCGCATCGGGTTTGCATCCCGCAAGGCCGGCGGTCAGTGCGGCCGCCAGCGACAGGGCAATCAGCGAACGGCGCGGGGCGAGGTGGAAGCGGGGCATGGCGAACTCCGTGGGCACTCAGCCCATGATGTTACCGCGACCTTGCGCCCGCCGCTTTCAGGCGCCGCGTTTGTGTTCAGCCTGCGCGAGGCGCTTCTGCGCATCGGCCAGGCCGTCCGGATTGGCATGGCCACCGGTCAAGGCCTGGAAACCAGCCACTTCCTTGCGCAGCGTCTCGACCTGGCCCTTGCTGTCGCCCATGCGGGCCTGCACGTCCGACTTCTGCTGCATGAAGAGCAGTTGGCGCGGACCATAGGACTTGGCGATGGCGCGGTCATAGGCGACCAGCGATTCCGGCAGCCGGCTCATCTTCGCCAGGGCGCTGGCAAGGCGCGAGGGCGGTTCATAGGAATTTGGCAATTCCTTCTCGCGTGCCTCGAGCATCGTTACGGCTTCGTCGCCGCGATCCAGCGCGACGTAGGATTGTGCGCGGGCGTAGTCGAACGTTTGGGCAAGCAATGGATCCTCGACTCCCTTCACCGCTGCCTCGAGCACGGCAAGCCGCTGTTCCTGTGCCTTGCGGGCACCTGCGGCATCGCCGTCGTCGTCCAGCGTGGAGCTGATGATGTTCCAGGCATCGGCGCGGTCATCGGCGCTGGCATCGGCGGGCGGGTTTGCCGTGAGTGACTGCAGGCGGGCGAGGGCCTCGTCATGGGCCGTCTTGGCATCCGGGCCGGCATCCTTTTTCGAGGCGCACGACAACAGCATGGAACTGTAATCGGCGGGAACAGCGGCGCCCTGGACTTCAGCCAGGTGGGCGCGGCCGACCTTCACGCACTCGGCCCAATTGCCGCCGCGGTTCAGCGAAAACAGCCAGCCCATCAGCGCGTCGCTGCGGCGCGGCCAGTCGGCCGGCACCTGCTGCACGATCCGGGCATAGGTGGATGCGGACTTGGCGTGGTTACCCGCGGCCTGCGCGGCCTTGGCCGCCAGCATCAGTTGCGCCGGAGAGTTCGGATCGCCGCCTGCTTGCCCGGCCTCGATGCCGGCCAGCCCGTCTTCGACAAAGCCGCGGAACTCGCGCACCGATGCCGACCCCGGCCAGATGCCGGCGGCCTTGGATGAGTTCGGGTCAATCACGAAAAAGGTCGGCCAGACGCTGACCTTGTAGTTTTCCAGGAAGCCGGCGTTTTCATCCTTGTCGGTATCCAGCTCGACCAGCACGACGCGGTCGGCCAGCGAGGCCAGCGACGGGTCGTTCAGGACGTAGTGCTGCATGCTCAGGCAGGTATGGCACCACGGCGCCCAGGCATCCACCAGGACTGCCTTGCCCTCGGCCTTGGCTTTGGCCATGCCCTCGGCAAAATCTTCCACGGCCACCCAGGTGGTAGCAGCCGGAGCGGGCGCGGCGGCGGTCACGTGAGCAGGCGCGGCGGCGGCAGGTGCAGCGTCACGGCCGCAGGCAGTGAGGACGGCCAGCATCAGCGGCGCGAGCGCGAGCACGGGGGCGAATCGAAAAACGGACATGGGTGGACTCCTGGGGATGCTCAATCCTACCGCGAGGCGGCGGGCGGGAGGTTTACAATCCGGGCATGGACTCTACGCAATCACTGGCCGACCATTTCCTGATCGCGATGCCGTCGCTGGCAGATCCGAACTTTGCCCGCGGCGTCACCCTGATTTGCCAGCACGATGAAAACGGCGCCATGGGCCTGATGGTCAACCGATTGTCTGAATTCACCCTGGCCGACGTGCTGCAGCAGATGGATATCGCGTCGGATTCACCGACGCTTGGCAACCAGTCGGTCTTGGTAGGTGGCCCGGTGCAACCGGATCGCGGCTTCGTGCTGCACGACGATGTGCGCGACTTCGGCTCCACCCTGCGCTTCGGGCAACGCGAGGGCCGCGGCGGCTTGGCGGTGAGTACATCGCGCGACATCCTGCAGGAGATGGCGCGCGGTGCCGGCCCCGAGAACGCGCTGATCGTACTGGGCTACGCCGGCTGGACGTCGGGCCAGTTGGAGGAAGAGCTTGTGCAAAACGCCTGGTTGACGGTGCCGGCCGATCGCGCGATCTGCTTCCACACGCCCCTGGCCGAACGCTGGAACGCGGCGGCGCGCTCGCTCGGCGTGGACCTGTCGCGATTGTCCGACATGGTCGGGCACGCCTAGTGGCGGGCGACGCCGGCGGGGTGCTGACCCTGCTCGCCTTCGATGTTGGCGCGCGCCGGATCGGCGTCGCCGTTGGCAACACCGTTTCCATGAGTGCCGGCGAAGTCGGCGTGCTCGACATGCGCGACACCGGGCCCGACTGGGCGACCCTGGATCGCTGGGTGCGGGAATGGCGTCCCGCGCGGCTGGTGGTCGGCGATCCGGCCACGCTGGATGGCGGCGACCAGCCGATCCGCACGCTGGCGCGCGGCTTCGCGCGCGAGATCGGCGCGCGCTACGCACTGCCAGTCGAACAAGTGGATGAGCGGACCAGTTCGATCGAGGCCGCACAGCGTTTTGCCGCCGGCCGCGCCAGTGGCAGCAAGCGCCGGCGCCAGGCTGCCAGCCTCGACGCCCTGGCTGCTGTCATCATCCTCGAACGCTGGCTGCGTGATCCGCAGTCGCGCCTGCCGCTGCC
Source organism: Arenimonas sp. (assembly GCA_046596115.1). GTDB lineage: Bacteria > Pseudomonadota > Gammaproteobacteria > Xanthomonadales > Xanthomonadaceae > Arenimonas. The sequence continues at coordinate 1,185 of JBKJMY010000176.1, read as the reverse complement.
CCAAGCAACGCCCACGCCCACGCCGTCACCAACGTCCCCACCAACGTCCACGTCCTCGGAGCCCGACGCATGACCGCCCCGTCCCTGCAGCTGCGCGCCGATGGCCGCTTGCGCCACTTGCTGACCTTGGCCGGCTTGCCGCGCGAGCACATCGTGGCCCTGCTTGATGCTGCCGAAGCACTGGGTGCCGACGCGCACGCTGGTATCGCGCGTCGCGGCGTGCTGGCCGGACGCACGGTATGCACCCTGTTTTTTGAGCCGTCCACGCGCACGCGCAGTTCCTTCACGCTGGCGGCGACGCGACTGGGCGCGGATATCCTCAATTTCGACGTACTGGCGTCATCCACGAAAAAGGGTGAGACCGCGCTCGACACCATGCGCAACCTCGAGGCGATGGGCGTGGACTGCTTTGTGGTGCGCCATGCCGACAATGGCACGGTGGCGCGGCTGGCTGCGGGCGCCAGGCCCACCACGGCCTTCGTCAACGCCGGCGACGGGCAGAGTGCGCATCCGACCCAGGGCTTGCTCGACATGCTGGCCCTGCGCCGGCACAAGGGCGCCGATTTCAGCCAGTTGCGTGTGTTGATGGTCGGCGACGTGCGCCACTCGCGGGTTGCGCGCTCGGACCTGCAGGGCCTTCGCGCGCTTGGCGCCGGCGAGATCCGCGTCTGCGCGCCCAGCGCGCTGCTGCCCAATGCATCGGAGCTGCAGGATTGCCGCGTGTTCGACGATCTCGACCAGGCCATCGAAGGCGTGGACGCGATCATGATGCTGCGCCTGCAGCGCGAGCGCATGGATGAGGGCCTGGTGCCTTCACTGTCGCAATACTTCGCCGAGTACGGCCTGGATGCGCGCCGGCTGGCGCATGCCGCGTCCGACGCGATCGTGATGCATCCCGGGCCGATGAACCGCGGTGTGGAGATCGCCGACGAAGTCGCGGACGGGCCGCAGTCGATCATCCTCGAGCAAGTCGCCGGCGGTGTCGCGGTGCGCATGGCCGTGCTCGAGGCTGTCCTCGCTCCGTAGCGCGAGTCGCTCCGTACGAACTGGCGCGCCTGGCTTCGTAGTGCGAGTCGCTACGTAGCAACTGGCGCGCGCCGCGATCACGGCACCCCTCCGCCCGCGTACTCAGACGTCCATGTCTCAGTACGCTAGTCGGCCATCCCTGGCCTTTGGCGGAGGGGT
>JBKJMY010000027.1:0-5296 GCA_046596115.1 Arenimonas sp. | reverse complement strand
GGGTGATAGTCCAGGGACCGGTGACGTTCCATTCCAGGCACTCGCCGTCCGCGTATGACGGCGTTGGAACCATCACCGCGGCCAGCACAAGCGCAGTGATGACGGCGAAGGACTGGTGTCGACGCTTGCGCATGGGTCGTGCTCCTGGATGAGGACGAACGGATGATTTCACTTCGCTGGGGGAGCTGCGTCGTCAATGACGGTGACGATTTCATTCCACCTGTTGTTGCCCGGATTTGCCTCGGCGTCTTCGAACCCGGGATTGAGCAAGCAGGAGATCGGTATTCTGCCGGCAACAGCCGGGGTCCACATCTGGCGTGCCACGTGCAGACCGCCCTGGGGATCACCTTGAAACACCATGGCCTGGGGAGCCTGCCCGCCAATCTGGATGCTTCCCTGCCAGGGCAGGATTTTGAATACGAAGGGTCCGACCACTTCGTTCACGCTATAGGTGCACTCGATCGAGGCTGGCGTTCCAACCCGCAAGGCATTGCCGCGTTGACCCTCCTGCGAAAAGTCCAGGCGGCCGATGACCAGGTCTTGGGGCCTTCGAACAGGTGGACTCACAGCAGCCGGCACGCTGGCGGGAGCGGGAGCGGGAGCTGGTGAGGAAGCAGGAGGGGGCGCTGGTGCAGGCACTGCAGCCGCCGCCGCCGCTGCAGCCTGTTCGGCAGCGCATCGCTGCTCCAGGGCGGCTGCAGTCGGCGAGTTGCGCGCGCGGGCAGAGGCAGCCATTTCGCACATGGTCCTCGGAGGCGACGGCGGTGTTCCCGCGGGCATCTTGACCCGCCCCAGGGCTTTCGGCGCAGGCGCGCCGCCCTGCGCCGCACATTGCCTCTCAAGGCCTGGTGCTGCCGGCGAGTTGCGTTCGCGGGCAGACTTTGCGTAATCACAGATCGACTTCGCCGGCGCCGTCGTTCCCGCGGGAACCTTGACGCGACCGAGTGCCAGCGCGGGCTTCGCGGAAACCGGGGCGACTGCGCACGTCAAAACACGATTGCTGTGCCAGTCCGCCCGGGTGCTCGGATCGTTTTTATCGAAGCTACTGCCAACGATCAGGCCTTGCGGCCCAATCCGGCCGGAGTAGACACCCACGGCGTTGTTGCTCCAGTAGATGGTGGCCTCGAAGGCGTCCCCATTGACCGTGCCCACGACCGGCCCCGACACAACGATATAGTCCCGGCCACACGACCCGATGTTGCAGAGCCAGAAGTCGTCATCCTTCCAGTACCCGAAACTGGCTTGGCCCGAGAAATTACTGCCCTCCTGCTTCAGCTCGACGCTCGCCGCCGTGTCGTTGGTCTGTATCAGCGTCAAATGCCCGTTCAAGTCCCAAGCCTGGCAGTCGGCCTGCGCATGCGTTGGCGCGTTGACCAGCACGGCGGTCAGCGCGAGCAGGCCACGAAGCGTGGAAGAAACCTTGCGCGTGCGGTGCATGGGTCGAACTCCCGGAGCTGCTCAACGGGCCGACGAAGCGGCAGGACATTTCAGTGGAGAACGGCAGCCATCCGGGAAACCGGACAGGATGGCCCAGACCAACTGGCTTTCTGCTGCATGGGGCGAACATCCCCCGCCAAGGGTATCCGGAGACCTGCCCTGCGAGGAAAACGTTCCGGCGGGCATCAAAAAAGGCCGCGCCGAAGCGGAGCTTTTCAGTCTTGCGATGCTGACTTGGAGCAAAAGTCCATGCCGCACATGCCGCCGTCGCCACCGTGTCGCCGCCCATCGCGCTCCGACAGAGCATGCCGCATGGCATTCTTGACTTGGATCGGCTCGACAGAAAGTCGTGAATGGAACCGGCGACGCTGGACAGTGGTGCTCTTCTCCGTCTTACTGTAGGTCATTGATCAAAATCGACCTGGGTGGTCGTCGCCTGCACAGCAGTGTGTTCTACGCCGCGCGCAGGTGAACCGGGCCATCCCGCAGTCAGTGCCGCCGGCGGCGCGCATGCGGCGGTGATGCGCTTGCGCGCAGCGCCACGCCATCGTCATTGCTGATCGTGCCCACAGCGCTGCCACGGGTGAGCGTGGCGCCGCTGACGTTGCTGATGGTCACGGCAAAGGTCTCATCAGGTTCGACGCTGGTATCGCCGTTGATCGCCACCTCGAACACCAGGCGGGTGCGGCCCGAATCCAGGTAGCGGCCAGTCTGGTTGCGCGCCACGTAGTCGCTGCCGGCCGTGGCGGTGCCGTTGCTGGTGGCGATGTCAAAGGTGACCGGGCTCGGCATCGGCTCCGACAGCTGCACCACGAAGGTGGCCGTAGTCCAACCGCTGTTGCCCTCGATCACCGTCACATCGCCGATCGACAGCTGGGCAAGGTCGTCGTTGACGATACGCCCAAGCGCTTGGCCGTCGCGGAGCCGAGCGCCGAGCCGAGCGCCGAGGACGTTGGCCAGGTTGACGGTGAACGTCTCATGGCCTTCCACCTCGGTATCACCGTTGACGATGACCGGAAAACTGGTGCTGGTCTGGCCCGCAGCGATGGTCTGGCTGATCACCGCATTGGACTGATAGTCGACGCCTGGTGTCGCCGTACCGGTGTCGGTATAGGCGTCGAAACTCACCGCAGTCAACGCCGGATTCGACAGGCTGACGGTAAAATTGAGCTGCTTGCTGCCGCTGTTGCCTTCGGTGACTGATGCATCGGTGACCGACAGGGCAGGTACGGGGTCGACGGGGTTCACGGGCCCGGAGTACGGCGCGAACACGCCAGCGCCATTGTTGGTCCAGGCGTATTCACCGACGGAAGCAAAATATTTGTTGTCGGCGAAAAGGTCTGGCGAACCATCGCCGTTGATATCCTGGACCCGAAGGAAGGCGAACGACTCGAGATTGGTGTTCATGGTGATGCGCGAGGCGGTTTCGTCGCTGAACTGGCGTGGAGAAACTTGCCGCAGGATCTGGAAGTAGCGATTGTTGACGGCGAAATTATCGGCAAAACGGCTGATGATGACGTCCCGCCTGCCGTCGTGATCGATATCTTCGGCAGCAAAGTCCAGCACGCCCCCGTTGCCTGCCGGCTTGGGCAGGTCGGTCTTGGCAAAGCTCCGGTAAAGGCCCGAGCTGCTGCCCCAGTAGATCGTGGCAGCAACATCCCCCTGGGAGAATTCGTTGCCGGCACAGAACAGGTCGATGAATCCGTCCTGGTCGATGTCGACCAGCTCCATCGTGTATATCCCGTTGACATGCAGCTCGATGGGCAGGCGATTGGTATTGTTGACGAAATTTCCAAGGCCGTCGTTGATCAGGAAATGCGGGCCCACGGGTCGGGCGCTTCCGCTGAAGGTTGCCGAGTTGGACATCACCACGTCGATGGTGCCGTTGCCGTCAATGTCGGCGGACGCGCCGCCATGGTTGTACTCGACGTAAGGTTCCAGCGCCGGGGAATAGTGCAAGGTGCCGTCGCCGTTGGAAAGATACAGATGGCTGAATTCCCCTGGAAACGGTGGCTGGTCCAGACCCGTACCCAGGATGAGGACGTCGGGCCAGCCATCGCCGTTGTAGTCCCCGCGCAAGCCCTTGCGCGGGTACACCATGTCCGGATGGACGTTGCTGATCATTGTCGCGGTCCGGTCGACAAAGATGTTGTCACCGGCATTCATCAGGACCTGGACAGGCGTCGTTTGCCCCGAGGTGATCGACGCGCGCACCAGGTCGGTCCAGCCATCGCGATTGAGATCTGCAGGGACGACCACCACGGTGTACTTGTTGGCGACCGACCAGTCAAACCAGATCGGCGACTTGCGCAGCTGGTATGAACTGGTGGCATCCACGTTGACCGACGGGGCAATGTTCATGGCCAGCGCGCAGTCGCCCAGCAGGATCGAAACGTTATTGCTTGAATAGTCGGCCACCACCAGATCCGGTTTGCCGTCGGTGTTGAAATCAGCGAAGGCCACGGCACGTGGTCGAATCCCGCCAACGGAAACCGAGGCCGGCGCGGAGAAGGCGCCGCCCGCCAAGCCGCGCAGCATCGTGATGATGTTGGGGAGACTGGTTTCGTTCGCCACCGCGAGCTCGGGCTGGCCGTCGGCATCAAAGTCGACGGAGGCGAGCCCGGTCGGCAGGCTGGGGACCGGGTAGCTTGTGGCGGCGCCCAGGGTGCCGCTGCCGGTGCCGAGCAGGACCAGCACCTCCGCGGTATTCCAACTTGCCACGGCCGCGTCGGGCTTGCCATCGCCACTGAAATCTGCAGCGACGATCGCGCGAAGCTGCGAGCCGGCAGCGAATGAGCCGGCGCTGCCAAAGCCACCAAGACCATTGCCAAGTAGGATCGAGACGGTGCCGGAGCCCTCGTTGGCGACCGCCAGGTCCAGCTTTGCGTCGGCATTGAAATCAGCGATGGCCACGGCGCTGGGATTGACGCCGACGGCGTAGGACGTGGCACTGGCAAACGCGCCACCCCCGGTCGCCATCAAGACCGACACACTGTTGCTGTTGGCGTTCACCACCACCAGGTCGGGCTTGCCATCGGCATCGAGATCCCTGATCGCCACCGCTCGGGGCGCAACGCCAACCGCCAGGGTGGCTGGTGAAACAAAGTTCCCGGTTCCGCTGCCGAACCATACCGAAATCGTGTTGCTGCCCGAATTGGCCGCCACCAGGTCGCGCTTGCCGTCGGCATTCAGATCACCGAGCGCGACGCCTCTTGGTGCCGTGCCAACGGCGACCTGTATGGGCGCTGCGAAGGCACCGGTGCCAGTGCCGAGCAGGATCGATACGTTGTTGCTGCCTTCGTTGGCGACGGCGATGTCGGGCTTGCCATCGTTGTTAATGTCCGCCGCGTCGACCGAAAACGGGTTTGTCCCGGCCGCGAACTCGGTCGACCCGCCCAAGGTGCAACGGGAGTCACCGAATTTCGATTGGGCGTCTGCTGGCGGCGTCAGCCCCGGCCCGAGCAGCATGGCAAGCACGACCCATGCGTGGCTCAAGCGGGAGCCGGGGACCTTCACGTTCGTCGGCATGCATCGTGCTCCCATCTTTGACTGCAAACTGCAAACCGGTCGGCGTCGTAAGTGGACGAGGCCGAGACCGGATGCGCCCCGGAAGCCAAGGCTGCATGCCCAAACTTCCGACTCCATCGGGACGCCTCGCCCACGAGAAACGTCGAGTGGCGACGTTTGCCGGAGTCGCGGCGCCATGCATGCAATTCCCCACCCTGGCGATCGGGTCATGGCGCGGCGGTCGCCGCCGCGTCCAAGCGCGCCAAGCATCTACTGCCGCCAGCGTCTGATGACAACGTACCCGACTCTGTCGCAAATGCAAGCGCATTTTCCGGCCCCATGCATGAAAAAG
>JBKJMY010000039.1:0-3556 GCA_046596115.1 Arenimonas sp. | reverse complement strand
AAGCCGGGCTGGCTCGACATTCGTGGGAACAATGCAACGGCTGATGACCTTGCGGTAATCCAGTCGTTGCGAGGGGCACACCGAGACGTTCTCAACGTGCGCAACGGCAGTTTGGTTTCGGCGAATTACCGAGGCTGGTCAGCGACATCTGCCGCTTGGAGCGGTTGCACGAGTACACATGACGGCGCTTGAGGTGACAGTGACCCGAGTGCCCGCACGCCAGACGGCAGAACTCTTCGACCAGCGCTTTTCGCCAGCGTCCCGCCGCACTGCTGGTCGCTATCATACCGCTTGAGGAAGCTCATCAAGCGCATGCCAGACTGCAACGGGATTGTGTTCTTCGCCACAACACGTCTTCCTTCGCATCAGGACGTTGCAGCGTCTAACCGCGCATATCATGGGATACGATTCGTGAGGAATCAGGTGCCTCCTTGACCTTGCCGTGTTGGGCTGATGTCATTCAGGCGAAGGGGTGCATGCTCGGCCGTCGTGCTTACACGGAGATCAGCATGCGTTACCTCATCAGTACTTTGTTTTTTGCGGCTGCGGCTCTGGTGTTCTTGTTCGGAGTCGGCTCGGCGTTTTTCGGTGCGCCGCTGCTGGGCAGCGCGCTTCTACTAATTGGGCTAGGGCTGGAGATCAGGTTCTGGCGTCGGATGAGGCGCATGCCATCTAGGTCGTCATCGCGCGCCCAGACTGCCCGCTAACCTGACACGGTCGATACGGGTGTGGGCCTGACTCAGCCGCCGCGCAGGGTTCGTCCGTAGGTGTGTACTTCGTCGACCAGCACCTTGACGTTTTCGGGATCCACTTCGGGCGTGATGCCGTGACCGAGGTTGAACACGTGGCCGGGGTGGTTGCCATAGCTGTTGAGCACGGTGCGCGCCTGGCGACGGATCACCTCGGGGCTGGCGCGAAGAATAGAGGGGTCGAGGTTGCCCTGCAGTGCCACCCGGCCTTGAACGGCGGCGCGGGCGTCGTCCAGATCGATCGTCCAGTCCACACCCAGGCCGGTGCAGCCAGTGTCGGCGAGTGCGGCGAGGTGCTGGCCGGATCCCTTGGAGAACAGTACGACGGGAATGTCACGCGAAGCGGGATCGGCCTTCAATGCGGCGACGATCCGGGTCATGTAGCGCAGTGAAAACTCGTGGAACGGGGCTGGGCCGAGCAGGCCGCCCCAGGTGTCGAACACCATCAGCGCCTGTGCGCCGGCCGCGGCCTGCGCGATCAGGTAGGCGGACACGGCGCGCGCCAGCATGTCGAGAAGTTGGTGTGCGAGCTTCGGCTCGTTCCAGCACATCGCCTTGAGTGTGGCGAAGTCCTTTGATCCGCGGCCTTCGACCATGTAACAGGCCAGTGTCCACGGGCTGCCGGAGAAACCGATCAGCGGCACGCGGCCGTGAAGTTCCTGCCGAATCAGGCGCACGGCGTCCATGACGTAACGCAACTCGCCGTCCATGTCGGGTACGGCAAGTTTGTCGATGTCGGCGCGGCTGCGCAGCGGGCGGTCGAACTGGGGGCCTTCGCCGCTGGCAAAGGAAAGGCCCAGGCCCATCGCGTCGGGAATGGTGAGGATGTCGGAGAACAGAATCGCGGCATCGAGCTCGAACCGCTGCAGCGGCTGCAGGGTGACTTCGCAGGCAAACTCGGGGTTTTGTGCCAATCCCATGAAGCTGCCGGCACGGCCGCGGGTCTCGCGATATTCCGGCAGGTAGCGGCCTGCCTGACGCATCACCCAGACAGGGGTGGTGTCGGTCGGCTCACGGCGCAGCGCGCGGAGGAAGCGGTCGTTCTTCAGGACATCGGACATGTTGGTCAACTTTGAAAGAGAGGTTCAGCGGCCGTGCGGGCCTTCCTGGCCCTGGGCAAACATCACGCGAAAGCCGCGCTTGATTTGCGCGTCACGGGCTTTTTCGAACGCCGCGGTGGCCTCGTCGCGCTCGAGATATTGCTCGCGTCGGAGCGTGGCGCGGCCGCCTTCAATGCCGGATTCGCGATACAGCGTCCAGCCGCCAAGCAGATCCTGCTCCAGCGTGATCTGGACGTAACGTGGCACGTCGGCGGTCCCGGGCGGGGTTTGGAGGTAAAGGCGCATGGATTCCGGTAGGTGAAGCGTTGACGGGCGAGTTTATCGCAACTGCGGGAATCCACGGCAGGGATGTTCTTTGGGCATGGTGGGGCTTTTGGTTGTGTGGACGCAGAGCATCGCGACTGAAGTTGCTCCTACAAGTCGCTCCCGCGAGTCGCCGCTACAAGTTGCTCTTACGACAGCACGGCCAGGATGTCGGTTTCGCTCACGCCGCTGACGATCTCGGCACGACCGACGCCGCGCCACAGGATCAAGCGCGGCACGCCGGCGGTGTTTTTCTTGTCCAGTCGCATCAGTGCCAGCAGGCGCTGCGGATCCATGCCGGCGGGGATGATGACGGGCAGACCGAGTTTTTCCAGCAGACGCTGCAGGCGTTCGGTGTCGTCGAGCGTACTGAGGCCCATGCGCTCGGATAGCCGTGCGGCCAGCAGCATGCCGATGGCGACGCCTTCGCCGTGCAGCAGGGTGGTATAGCCGCCGGCGGTTTCCAGCGCGTGGCCAAAGGTGTGGCCGAAGTTGAGCAGGGCGCGTTCGCCTTGCTCGGTTTCATCGCGGGCGACCACGCCGGCCTTGTACTCGACCTTGCGCACGATCGCTTCGAGTACGGTGACCGGGTCGCGTGCAGCCAGTGCGTCAGCTTGCTGCTCCAGCCAGGCGAAAAAGGATTCGTTACCGATCGCCGCGCCCTTGATCACTTCGGCCAGGCCGGCGCGGTATTCGCGCTCGGGCAGGGTGGCAAGAGTGTCGATATCGGCAAGCACGGCGCGCGGCTGGTGAAACGCACCAGCGAGATTCTTGCCGACGGGCAGGTTGACGCCGGTCTTGCCGCCGACCGACGAGTCGACCATGGCCAGCAGGGTGGTCGGCATCTGGATGAAGTCGATGCCGCGCATCCAGCAGGCGGCACTGAAACCGGCGAGATCTCCAACCACGCCGCCACCCAGGGCGATCACGCAGGCGTCGCGGGTGGCACCCAGCTGACCCAGCGCTTCCAGCGCGCGGCCGACGTTGGCGAAAGTCTTGTGTGTTTCACCATCCTCCAGCAGCAGTGACGCCCACGACAGCCCCTCCAGCCCGGCCTCGATGCGCGGCAGATACAGCGGCGCCACCGTGGTGTTGCTGATCACCAGCGCATGACGGCCACGCAGCGTCGCACGCCAGCGGGCATGATCGCCAAGCAGGCCGGCGCCGACCCACACCGGGTAGCTGCGCTGGCCGAGGGCAACGGTAATCGTTTTCGGTGACGGGTTGCTCATGCGTTCTGCCGATGGGCGGTGGAAGATGATCGCTGCCAGAGGGCGTCGATCAAAACGATGCAGCGCTCGCTGGCGGTGCTGACGCTGCCGTGGGCGCCAGGTACGGCCAGGTCGGCAAGGTCGCGGTAGATCGGTTCGCGAATGTCCGCCATGGCCTGCAATCGTTCCTGCCGGTTGGGCACGGCAAGCAGCGGGCGACGGTGATCGCGCT